>JAGVWJ010000028.1 GCA_018304385.1 Microcaldota archaeon | reverse complement strand
TGGATCTGTATATTTCTTCAGATAATCACGAAAATCTAGTAAATCACCAACTTCTTCACCTGTAAGCACTTTACAAGTGCTCTTCCATGCACGATTTAGCTGCTCGTATGCTATCTTATCCATCACGATCACCTATGTTGAATATATCATATTGCAAACTTTTAGTTTCGTTAAGCTCTTTTACAATTTCTTCTAGAATTTTTGATTTGATTAATCTATATTGGTCTGGCCGCAGCTGGATATTACCTATTGCGTGCCTAAGATTTTTTGCATTAAAACAGAACATGCTATCGTTTACATTTTCGCAATTATGACAGAATAAAAGGTCTCTGCAGTTAGAACTACTATCAACTTCAAAACATCGTGAAAGTGCAACTGAGCGATAAACATGGATATTGAACTGAGAATGAGTAGTACCATAACAACCAAACATATTTTCGCAGAAAAGTGTGTAGTTAGAGAAAGCAATATTCTTTACGCCAAGATAAGCGTCTTCCGCCATATAAACATTTCGACCTCCGCCTCCGCCGCTTACCTTCTCAAAATTTTCATAATTTTGGTACCTGAAATTACCACAAAAATAGGCAATTGGTTTTATAAATCTTGTAATAAGTTTATCCAGCGATGTGTTTTCTATATCTTTTACTGTGAATTTAGAGGCATTTAGACTATTCATTTCATCCATAGAAATAATTTTTGATTTGTTAAAAGCAGTATTTAGATAATTAAGTGGTGGTGGCATCCATACATCCTTGCCACTTAATACTGATTCTGCCAAAGTTGGTAATGGTACGCTCCTTCCGAGCCAATCTGCATAACTATCAATATGACTAAGCTCTCCGCCTAATAGAAGTTTGGTTGTTTCCCTAAATGCCTTTTCCATTTCTATCATATTATCACGCTCTATCCATAATTTCAATAATGGAAAAATCAAATTTCTTTTTTCTTTTAAGTTCATCTGCCACTTCAGCAATCAATTTTGTTTTTAACTTTGAATAGCTATCCTTTGTAAGTTGAGTATTGGCAATTGTATATCTTTTTGCTCGAGAATTAAATGTAAAAATGCAGTCGGTACAGTTGAGTAAATTATAAGAAAAGTAACAGTCAGAAGAACCAATGGAAGTAGAAACCTCAAAACACCTCCTCAGAGTATTGTTATAGAAACAACGAACTATATGAGAAGACTGACCACTAGACATAGAAGCAAAATAGTTTTCAGATTCTCGAACAAGGTAACCGTAAGCTACATACTTGCTCTTTTCTACTATCGATGAGTTAAGTACAGCAGTACTATCAACTACTGCATCTGAATTCTCGATATTTTTTGAATTACCAAGTATTTTATTGCCAGCGTATACGAACTTCTCACCAATCGATTGAATTATAGAATCGATATCTTTTATGTTATTTATATCTATAGATTGAGAGATTAATCGATTATATTGATCAAGTTCATTACTATAGTCAAAGAATTTGGCCTTATCTGAATATTGCTCTGATGCAACCCATACTGGCAGGCCTGAGAATAAAGATGTTGCAGTTTTGCCTATGGCTGCATTTCTAAAATAGCTATCAAATTCCCTAAGTTCTCCTAGCTCTTCGCCAAACAGTATTTTTGAAGTTGCCTTCCACGCACCATTCAAGATATCATAAGTTGTGAGTACCATAGTTTTGACCTCTTTTCACCTATATTGAAAATATCAATTGAAAGATTCTTAGTTTTGATAATCTCATCAGCCATTTGCTCCATTAGAGAATCCTTAATTTTGGTATACTTGTCCTTTTCTAATAAGGAATTTCCAATAGCATACCTCTTAGATTTTAGATTAAAACAGAACATACATTCGGCCAGGCCTTCACAGTTGTGGCAAAACAGGCAGTCAGAGCATTTTCTTGATGTGTCAACTTCAAAACATCGGTTAAGATACATGGAATTATAACTATTTATACAAAATTCTGAATTTACTAATCTATTGCCCCCAAAAATATAACTTGAATCTAAAGCCTGGCAAGTGATGCCAGTATATTTACCACGAGTAGTATCGTATGTTTTATAGAGATTTGAAGCATAGAAAACCAAAGGCGAGTCAATAAAATTCTCATTATTACCGCTAAACAATTCAACTGTAAAGTAACCTATCTTATCAAGATTGTCAACTATTTTCTTAATAGAACCTATTTCAGATTCATTAAGGGTTTGCGCTCCAAGTTTTAATCCTTCTTCTTGCGATACAAGACGGTTTTTAGGAAATTTAGAAAGAAATGAAAACTCAGGATATTCAACACTGTATGTTTTGTTTCCAAAAGGAGACTTTATTGTATAAATCTTCATTCCGTGCTTTGTAAGCATTTTTTCGTAATTGTCTATATCTTCTGGTTCTTTTTTAAAGATGATTTTAAATGTTGAAGAAAATGCCTTTTCGATTTGGCTTTTATCCTCTTTCATTACTTGATTTCTTATATTTATAGATGATTCAGGTTTTTTATTTGGAACCAGGCTGAAAAGAGAGGGAAAACTTTTGGACTTTTTTAGTTCTTCTACAATTTCACCTACAAGTTTTTTCTTTAGACCAAAATATTTATCTTTGGGTAATTGAAGGTTTCCAATGCAGTATTGCTTGGCTCTTTGAAAGAATGAAAAAAATACCTCGTTGCAACCAATGCAGTGATTTGACAGGTACACATCAGAGCTGTCAACTATGAAATAACTCCCAAATACTCTTTTTACATTGTAATTTACATGGGACTTGATTACGAACTCAGCCATCCCAAAAAAGATGCAACCAAAACCATACTTGGTACCTAATCTTGAAAGGGAGGATCCAAACAAATTGCTACATTGCTGGATGTTTGATGAAGAGAGGATGTTTTGAGAATCAAATACCATGTCCGATGATTCAACAAAACTCGAATTACCAAGTATTTTGTTGCCAGCGTATTCCCATCTTTCTGATAATCCCCCAAGAATAGAATCAATATCTTTTATTTCATCAATTGACAATGGTTCAAATAATTTTTCTTTAGCCTCTTCAGAAGAAATGAATCTTGAGTTTTCTGAATAACTGTCATTTGCAAGTATTATTTCCTTGCCAGAAAGAGACGTTCTTTTCCCAATTTTTGGAAGATCATCCATTAGCCATTCTTCATAGTATTTTAGTTCGCCCAGCTCTGTTCCGAAAAGGACCTTTGTGGTGGCTTTCCAGGCTTTATTTAGTGCTGAGTAGGTAGCAGAATCCATAATGCTAGTTACTAATAATTAGTATATATCACTGTTACCGCTCTACAACGGTATAGTAAATCAAACATCCAAAATTACAAAAGCTCGCCAGCCGTCTCTTGTTTGTTCTACCTTGAACATGTGCCAGCTAACTGCCTTTACGTCTACGAGCAACTCCTGCTTTTTCATATTGATTTTATCGCCACGCGCTCGAATCTGCGCGCGATAACCAGTCGCGAGTGAGGTTATTCTTATTTTAAATTTTGTCAGAAGCACAAGATCCTTATCTTTATAAAATATTAATTCCTGTAAAAATTCGTGCAATAATTTATCTGCTTTATCTGCTTTTAATTCAAACACTACTTCTTCCGGGGTTTTTACAGCTTTAATATCTTTGACCATTGTATTGGTAAGTGCGAGTCCTGCACTTTCCATCATTTCAGCAAGCGTTTTGCCTGTTGCCTCGTATGCAACATCTGCTATTGCAACATCATCGTAGAATTTATATGCCATTTAATCACATCTTAGTATTACAACTAGAGTAATAAGATTACAAATATAAAGTACATACATTTTTTAATATGAGGTTATAATAGTAATAAATAGGTGGTTGGATGAGATTAAACTATTCTTGCGTAGTAAATTCCAATTCTGTTAGAGATAATAAAGCTAGACGTTTTAATACTGCTGCGAGCGCTGTTCTTGTTGCTGGTTTAGCTGGATGCACTGGTGCACCAAGAGAAGATGAAAGAATAAATGGCTGGACAATGGCACCTGCGATCCTAGGACCAAAGAGTACTAACCCTAGAAGAACAGACCAATTTGGTACTGATTGCAGAAGACATTCATCCACTAGATTATCGGTCGGAGATATTACTTGGTTTGGTGGAACATTTAGAAGTATGACTGGGATACAAGTAACCAACGTAACCGATGAGAATATAGGTGTTAATATTTTAGTTTCAGTATCAGCACCATTGCCTGCAATAAATATTTTATCAGTTACATTCAAAATTAAAGATAGAACACTTCCACTGAATGAAGTAGAAGCATTGTTTAATGCGTCCTGCAAACCAGAATTAGTGGACTATTCTGAAATTTCCAGAGAAGAAGCAGATAAGATTTCAAAAGCCCTTGAAGGCATCAGAGTTGTCCTGGGAAAATTAGGGATACAACAATTGGGAGAGTTTCTAATTACTGTAAATATTCCAAATGGCGAATATGCAAATGCAACTGTAGTTGAAGAAAGGGACAATGAGATTGTGTTGGATATAAACGGCCAAAGGGTTACATTGGATAGAAAGATCAACGTTAATACAGAATTTGTATTTGAAAAAGCAGGGTACTTTTCAATGCCATTAAGACTCGAGGTTGATGAAAATGGTGGATTAAAGGCAGTCGTAGATTGCAGACCTGGGTCAACAGCAACAATGGAGATATTCATGTCAGAACACGCTGCTCTACCAATGGGTGCAACACAGTTTTGCCCTCAACCTAAGTAGCACATCCATCTAATTTTTCTTTTATTTTCTTTTCCAACTTTAAAATATCCTTCCCTATGAACACAAGCTCTGTTTTGTCAGCTTCAAATGGCTCAAAATCGAAACGACCTGCGACAAAATTGAATAGGTATCCTTCTTTATTTTCGCAGCGAATAAATCCTTTGCTTCTGTAAATTTCCTTTGGCAGGTTATTTGCAAACTCAGTAAATTTCTCCTTATCAAAAGTTTTGTCGCTTTCAAAAACAAACACTTCACTTTCAATTTCATGGACCTTATGTTTTTCTACTTTATGCTCTTTATTTAAACCAAATAAAAATGTTGGCGGAACCTTTGAACGGAGTGCTTTTATAATTATTGTGCGGGGATTTAATTCTCTTAGTCTGTCCTCAACTTTAGCTACCTGGTTTTCATCAACAAGATCTATCTTATTTAGGATTATGATATCTGCCATTTCAATTTGCTCTCTGCCAGTATGGCCCAAACTAGGAAAACGAAACATTGCATCGCAATCAACTATTGTAACTACTGCATCCAAACGAATCTCAGGCATGCTTTGCCCTATATCAAAAGCAATAGCTGTTGGCTCAGCTACACCAGTTGTTTCTAATATAACCCATTCTGGATTTGCCTTTTCAAGCACTTCACGAATAGCTGCCTCAAACTCACCAGTCATTGAGCAACAAACACATCCACCTGCCAGTTCAGCCATTTTCACATTCTTTCCTTCGATTATTTTTGCATCAACTGCGATTTCACCGAATTCGTTCATTATAATTGCTAATTTTTTGTTTGATTTTTCAAGAATGTGCTTTAGCAATGTGGTTTTGCCTGAGCCTAAATATCCAGTAATAATAGTAATTGGTATACGATTAGCGCTGGCAGTTTGTGAATCCATAAAGTTAATTAGATAAATAAGAATTAAAATACATCAACACGCAGCACAATCTAATACTGCGCCTTGCGTCTTCCCGTGTTCTGTATTACGGTCATAATCTTTTTGTTTTTTCGATACTTCTTTTTGACCTTCGTCAAATCTTCTTTCGAATTCTGCATCTGTTTTTTGTACTGCTTCATCGCATGCTGCTTGACATGTGGCTGCCTCTGCAGTAAACGAAGGACTATCTACTATCTGCTTAATTATATTAACCCCATCATTACAAATAAGAACATGACCTTCTTCATGGGTTTTAAGATTGATCATAAACTCATCCCAATGATCTTTTTGACATTGGTTGGCGCTATCGTAACCAAGCCAGTTTGGAAACTCTACTGAAGTAGTAACCCCAATATCTATGTTTGTGGGTGCAGATGTACACTTACACGTGCATGCAACTCGATCGGGTACTGGAGTAACATCTTGGTCGTATGCATATTTATACTCCCACCGTGTTGCAGCGAAAAATCTACCTCCACTAGTACGAATTCCGTTAGAATGAATATATGCGCATATATCCGAGTAATCAGTAGATATATTATAAGGAGTTATTCCTGTTCCTTCTGGCCAACCTTCTGTAATGGTTCCGCCATAAGAAACAAATTCTGGGCCGCTTTTTGATACACTTGGATATTGCGTGACAGTTGCGTCAACAGTGCAAGTCTCAGCCATATATTCTGCTTCTGAAACTGATTTAGCATAACGATATGAAACGCTGTTGCCTTTTGCACCACTGCCATCTTCTACTTGTACTATGATTTCTGTATACTCACCTTCTGAAACTGTAAGCGGCACTGAATACATTTTTTCATTAGCACATGATTCTGGGCATCTTGCTTCTACTGAATCAACTTCTACACCGTCAACTAGAACAGTAAAACGAACATAATCCTTGAATGGATCTTTATTCTCCGCGATTAATTCGTATGTTTTTCCTGAAACTAAGGCACGACCAAGTGGTTTTGAATTTCTATCTAGATCAAATGCATAGACCGTATCAATGAATTTAGGAGCAGGTGGAACTTCAATTTCAGGAGTTTCGGTTTCTTGTGGCGGTTCCCATTTTGTTATTTTAGGTTCTGGAGATACTGGAGGGGTTATAGGCGGGTTTGTATCAGGTGTTCCGCTATCTTGTGGATTAGCAGGAGGATTCGCAACTGGCGCTCCATTTTGTTTATCAGGAGTATTACTAGCACACCCGAATAGAAGGATTAAAAATGAGAAAATAATTGCGAATTTATAATTCATGTAATAAGAGCTTCTTTAAGAATTAATAAAAAGGTATATGTTTTATGGTAAATAATTAAATATGAACCCTTTCCAATTTCACAACCAACCCAGTTTCCAAGTCCTTAAAATCTTCGCTGCTTACTGAAGCTCGTCCTACGCCAACAAACTTTCCATTTTCAGAATAAATCGAAACCAATCCATCTTTTTTTACATTTTCCAAAGACTTAACAGCGGGATACATTATCTGCGCACCAGATGCAATTGAGTTTATTGCGCTTTCTTTTATAAAGACTTTTGGATAACTAATAAATTCTTCTGGCTTGTGCAACATTTTTTCCAATTTAGAAGTATCATTCTTATTCTTCCAGAGCCAAATTGCATCTATTAAATCATAAATAGTAAATGCTTGTTGCTCTGTAATCTCACCAACTGCAATCCTGCGCAGCTCTTCCATGCGCGCGCCACCACAAAGCTTGCCTATCTGCTCGCACAATACTCTGATGTAAGTGCCAGCATCAACTTTAGTCTCGAATAAAACTAGTCTTGGATTTTCTTTACTCTGCTCTAAAAATTTTATATAGTAAACCTTTCTCTTACGCTTAACCTTGCGTACAGCGCTTTGTTTTGGAGGGGTTTGCTCAATCTCACCCGTAAATTTTTGGAATAGTTTTTCTATTTCTTCTCGATTCAAAATGCGCTTGAATTTTATTATTCCAACATAAATTTTATCCTTTGGCGCAATATATGTAAGTAATTTTGTTGCCTTACCTAATGCAATTGGCAAAACACCGCTTACCTGTGGATCAAGCGTTCCAGCGTGACCAGCACGCTTTGAATCAGTAATTTTCTTAACCCAAGTAGTAAGCTCATGGCTAATTATCTTTGGAGGCTTGTTAATTATAATAACGGAATTGTCAAAATCCATAGTTTCAACTTATTTTTGTGAATGGCCAGCGCATGCCCATGTATCGACATCAGCCCAATCGCCTAAAGATAATTCATACACTGATTGGATCTCAAAAAAAGAGCAATTACACGAATAAACTCTATAATCGCCATTTTTAGTAAATAAAGGCTGCTTTTCTGGGTTTTTTGTATTGTATATACTTCCTATATCTTCATTATTTTTTAGTTGAGAGCCCGTGCCAGCAAATTTATTTTTTTCAGCAGCAACAGCTTCTTTATTAATTTTGTAGCCTGCCCAATTTTTGACAAATGATTTGCAATTTGAGCAATATAATCTATTGCAACCAATCAGCTTGTCTTTATCTTTGTAATAAATTTTTTGGTCATCAGGCAACGGAAATTTGGTTCCAACTAACGCCCCTCCATACAAGCATTTTGGACTTTCTTCATTCATAAAAACAACTCTATTTCTTATTTTTTAAATAAAAACTCCCTACTCCATAATATAAAACATAAAGACCTACAAGTATAGTGAGCACCCCCATCAACCTATTTGCTATTTGAACTATTGGATTATCGGTAAAAGATGGAGGGGGAAAACCACTGCCACCTACTGCTTCATTAAGAATAAACCCATATAACATCATACCCCCTAAAAGACAAAAAATTAAGCCTACTAGGATAGAGGAGATAACATCAAATGAAGACACGCTTTTATTTGGGTAAAAAGGAATCTTAATAGACATAAATCTCTCCTAGTTTTTCTTTTCAGTTGGCTCTAAAAATAATATATTAAATTTTCTCTCTTTTCCTTTAGCAGTTTTCGCAAATGCAAAATTTCCTTCAACCCTTGCAATTGTAACTTCTTGTCCAGTTCTACGGCCTGTTTTAACTTTACAAACAGCACCAACCTTTATCGCACCGTGCATATTTTCACCTCACTTCAATTCTCTTATCTTTATTATTTCCAATATCGCGTCACGTGTCTGTTCCTTAGAAAAGGTCTCATTACTAATACATACATCAAAATTGGAAGTATCGTATATATCAATACCATAAACTTTCAAATATCTTTTTCTATTACGCTCATCCCTTTCGATTATGTGTTTTGTTGCATCCTTAACTGAAATACCATCACGTTTTGCAACACGTTCAGCTCGAACATCCAATGGTGCAAATACATAAACGCGCAGATCAGCATTAACCATCCATGGCCCGAGCCATGTAGTTACAACACAGTTTCCTTTAGCTTGCACTTTGAGTTCTGCATCAAATTTTTTATCTATATTTGGGTCTTTCTCCGCACGCTTTTGAAAATCCATTAATGAAATTCCTTCGCGTTTTGCTAGGTCTTTAAATGTCGGACATACTAGCTTTAACCCTAGTGCTTTTGCAAGCTGTTCGCCTAGTGTATTTTTTCCACTTCCTGTTAAACCAGATATCGCAATTATCATATTTATTCATCCTGTTTAGGGGTTGCGCTAGGGGCTTTTGCCCCTGGCACTTGCTTCTGCTGCCTTTTTCTTATCCTCGAGATTATAAAAGAAAATACTAAACTAGATATAACTGAAACAAAGATAAACCACCAATAGCTACCGCTTATTCTTTTAACTTCAACTATTGGGATTGTAAAGGGAAGGTCAACGTAAAATGTAGTCCCGCTATCAAGTATCGCTTTTACACTATCCGCTTTTTCTGGCTTTGCAATTATTTTTAGAACCTCACCTGTAGTATACAACTCTTTTTGCAAGCTGGCATCTAAATTACCACTGGATTTTTGAAGCGAATTGCTATTTTTATTAAAGAAAAAATAAAGCAACTTGTCTGAAGACTTTTGTTGTGATTGAAATGCTTCTACCTTTGCATTCCACTCTCCTTCAGCACCGCCATCTAACTTATAACATCCGCTAAAAACCCCATCCTTTGTTTCATCGCAATCCTGTCCATTGTCATTAAGATCCAGATTTATATCATCCTTTACAGTAGGGTCAAAATAACCAACCGCCCAAGAAAAAGTAAAAAAAACTAGAAGGACAACTGCTAGAACCTTTAACTGGCCAAACATCATACCAGTCATTTTTGGAAATAGAGCCATTTGCTTTTTTGTTATCTCATCTATTTTTATCTTATCATTTCTCTTGGATGCCTCCTTATATTCATCGCCAAGTTTCTTAGACTCCAATTGTATTCCTTCCATTTCTTTCTTATTCGTAAGTTTTTCTTGAACTACCTTGGCAATAGCTGAATACGTTATGGCAGCTAATGTTACAATAATAACATAAAAATCAAAGGACATAGTTATCAACTGCCTTGAGCAATGGGCAGTGAGCAATGAGCAAACATTGGCTCAAGGCTCATGGCTGAAGGCTCATGGCAGTTGAAATATCTTTGCTAATCTTTTTAATACATTGGTGTAACAAGTTTCATATGGGAGAGGAAGAGAACAAAATAGAGGCAGCCAAGGCCGTAGTAATTCTACAAGAAAAAAAAGAAAAGCAGGTAAAAGGCAGTGGGCCTTCAGCATTGGGCAATGAGCAAAAGAAACCCAAACCAGAAAAAGAGAAGAAAACTGAGGTAAAAGAACCAGAATTTAACTTAAAAGAAACACTCTCTAAGATAAAAATGCCCATGTATCTACTTGCAATAGCATTTGGGGTATTTGGGATAATAGGAACAATAATTCTAGTGCTTTTATCTTTTCCGATAATAGATAATATAGAGGTACCTATTACCACACAAATAGAAGATATTACAGGACTTATTGGTAATCTAGAGGCAGGAGTAGTTAATGTAGAAGGTCAATTAGATACGTTTAATAAAAGCATTAAGGATTTTGGAACAACCATTACTGGAATGAAGTCAGGTTTTAAGAATACTGGTGAGGCATTAATAGACTTTGGAGATGCAGTGGATGGCATAAGTCTGGGGCCCTTGGCAGGATTAAGCCAGTATTCAACAAAGATGAAAAATGCAGGTAATAGCTTCATATTGACAACAGACAGCTTAGGAGAAGTAGAGAAAAATATTGAAAAACAGAATATTGGCTTATCTGATCTAAAGCAAAAAATAAGCGCAATGCGTGGGAATGTAATAAAACAGAAGAATGATCTAGTTAGTGCAAAGGAAGCAATAGGACAAACATTTAATTCTATGCGTCTTGTTGTAATAATATTTGGGCTTCTTTTAGTAATACTCTATCTTGGAGTAATTGCACTAGCTGTCGCTGGATTAGGGACGTAAGATGTTTAATCTTCTAATTAAATTTAGATTTCATATAATGTGGACTTATATTGCAATAGTTATAATACTATTAACTGCGCCTTTGCCATTTGAAGAAGGATATGGAACTGAAAAAACTGCATCTGTTTCGCATTTTCTAATGTTCTTTTTACTTGGCACAATAGTTGAATTTGCGCACTTGTTTTTGTTCGATAAAGTGAGATTAGTAAGACTATTAATATTCTCGATAATTATGGAAACTATTCAATTAGCGCTTCCGTATCGAGTGTTTGATATTATTGATGTAGGAATGAACGTAATTGGAGTAGTTGTTAGCTATCTAGTTATAGTCGCTACCCATAGCTTAAGGCACAAGCCCATAAGGGGGCAATGACCCGCTCGTTCCAGCACGTGCGTGCTTCTGTTTGTCCTTTCGGACAAAACTCTCGAATCTGTTTGTCCTTTCGGACAAAACTCTCGAAAAATTACATTTTTCTCGATCACTCGCTCTGCCATACTTCTCTGCCCCCTTGAGGGTTCCAACCCCCCATGAGGCATTACTTGAAATTTCAATACATCAAGACTAAAGGCAGAGGGTAATATCTTTTTAAACCCTTCTTCGCCTATTTATATTATTCTTCTTAGAATCTATTAAACGGTTGGCGGGAGTACCTTCGCGAAGCGAAGGGGAGTCTCACGCCTCATATTAGAATTCTATTAGTGCTAGAGCTGAAGAGGTGCAAAAGTCGATGGCTAATGGAGAGTTTGCAGGACGCAATTTGGTGCGAAAGCGAAAGGGTCAGCGATGGCTAAGTAAAAAGTGGAAAAGAAGAACGCTTAGATTAAAGAATAAGTTCGATCCATTAGAAGGTGGGCCGCAAGCAAGAGGAATTGTATTAGAAAAGATAGTACTTGAGCAAAAGCAGCCACACTCTGGATTAATTAAATGCGTAAAGGTTCAGCTTATTAAAAATGGTAAGATAGTTACCGCACACGCAGTTCGTGATAAGGCAATTACATTTATTGATGAACATGATGAGATAACTATAGCAGGCTTGGGCGGTTCGCAACGTGGTCAAATGGGTTCAATCCCTGGTGTCCGCTACAAAGTAGTAGCAGTAAACAATATTGATTTACAGATGCTTAGAAAAGGAAGGAAGGAGAAAGCGAAACGATAGTTATGGGTAATGGGTTGTGAGTAATATGACAGAAAAACTATTCGGAAAGTATGATCTTGAAAATATTCAAATAAAAGATAAAAGCTTAGCACAAACAGTATCTTTCAAAGGAATAACTGTGCCGCATACGTTTGGAAGGCATGCAAAGAAACCATTGGGAAAGATAAATCTCAATGTTGTCGAACGCCTAGCGAACAAGCTAATGCGCGGTGGAACAGGAGAGAAAACATCTGGTAAGGTAATTCGCACGCATGGCAGAATGCAGGGCAAAAAACTAAAGGCATTGAAAATTGTTGAAAAGGCATTTGATATTGTCGCAGAACAAACAAAAGAAAACCCAGTACAAGTGCTTGTAAAGGCATTAGAATTCTCAGCACCGAGAGAGGATACTACACGCGTGCAATATGGTGGCGTAAGTTATCAGATAGCAGTTGATTTATCAGCAACACGCAGATTAGACATGGCACTTAGAAATATAACATTAGCTGCAATTATGGGAAGCTTTAACAAGGGCAAGAGTATGTCACAAAGCCTTGCTCATGAACTGATATTTACTGGAAAGGGAGACCAACAGAACAGCTACGCAATGAAAAAGCGGGATGAAACAGAGAGAATGGCACGAAGTGCAAGATAGTGTATTACATAGGTTTATAAACACTTGTGCATATAAATATAATTACGTGTATTTGATTTTGACCAGTCAGAATGTACTATATAAATTTAAAAGAGAGGTATCACACATGAACAGAATTGAAAATCCTGAACAGTTAGATGCTACAATGCAGCAATTGCAAAGTGAAGATGTAGCTGAAAGAAGAGAGGCAGGAAGACAATTAAGCTATATTAATAGATACCAAACAATAGGATTTGAACTAGCAATACCAGTAATATTAGATAAAGCAGCAAATGATTCTGATGTTTATGTTAGAGAACGCTGCGTTGAAGCAATAAGAATGGCTTATTCTAAGATAGCAATAAGTAATACTACTTTAGATGCGATAGTTATATTAGCCCTAGATCAAAAAGCAGATGATAGTAAAGGTTGGGTAAGAGAAAGGGCGCAAGAGTTTCTATTAGAAATTATACACTATGATTCAGATATGCGCAATATAAAAAAGGCATTAGATGCACTGATAAATGCAGCTGGTGGGGATAAACTAACAGGAGAAATAGTAGAAAAATTAGGTATATATAAAACTGAAAAAGATACGCCTCATAGAGTAAGAGAAATGGCTACGCAAATTTTGAATGCTAAAGATGCAAGAGAGGTTAGAACAGAAAGGCTACCCGCTCGAGATGTTGCTGGTGCAGCACCAAAACGTGCAGTAGCAAGGGTAGGATAAATATGATTGGTATAATAGACACAGACCAAAAATTAAGTAATGCTATTGCTTTACTGGAAAGTAATGATGTAAATCATAGAAGAGTTGCAGCAAAAGCATTATGTACTTCTATAAATTATGGTAAGGTTCAATCTGAACCAGCAATTGCAGCATTAACAAATGCACTTAGCGATCAAGATGGGTATGTAAGAGAACGCTGTGCAGAAGCAATAGGTAGGGCTGCTAAATATCTTGTTCTAATACCAGAACATACAATTGCTGTTTTAAGAAGATCAATGAGAACTGATGAAAGTCAAGGAGTTAAAGAAAAAGCAGAACAAGCATTAATAGATTGCGGCAAATTACAAAGAAAAACTACTGGCTCACCAGATCAATTACATTTATTTACATGGAGCAGTATGGGCGAAGGATATGCGCTTTTAAGGCGTATGCAGGCAGCACGAACTCCAGCGACTAAACCAGCAGCTCGAGCAGCGCGTAGTGTGGCTGTTTCTTTGTAAATCTTTAGGATGCTGCATCAATAGCTAAATCTTTATATTCTTTTCTACATAATTAATATTACCTAATTTTAGTCTTAGTTAGGAAAAATTCTATTTGTTTAGAGCCGGTGATATAAACATGGTTAGAAAGGAATTTGTAGTTGAAGAAGTTCAAAGATTAATGGATAATGCTGATCAAGTAAGGAATGTTGCAATAGTTGCGCATGTAGATCATGGCAAAACCACACTTACAGACTCGCTCGTAGCGCGCGCAGGCTTAATCAGCAAAGAACTCGCTGGCGAACAACGGGTCATGGATTTTGATGCGCAAGAACAGGCAAGAGGAATTACTATTAAATCAGCAAATATTTCTCTTGGTTTCAACTTCCATGGTAAAGACTATCTTATTAATTTAATTGATACCCCTGGACATGTAGACTTTGGTTTCCATGTCGTAAGAGCGATGCGCGCAGTAGATGGTGTATGCCTTGTAATAGACAGCGTAGAAGGCGTTATGCCTCAGACAGAAACGAATCTTAGACAGGCATTGAAAGAAAGAGCGAGACCAATTCTATTTATCAATAAAATCGACAGGCTCATCAACGAATTAAAACTTGACTCAAAACAAATGCAGGATAGATTCATAAAAATTATAACACAGGTTAACAAAATTATCGAAGCAAATGCACCAGCTGATAAAAAAGACCTATGGATGATCGAAGTAAACAAAGGAAACGTTGCATTCGGAACTGCGTTCAACAAATGGGCGCTATCAATAAATTCGATGAAAAAGTTCAATATTTCATTCAAGGATATTTATGATAAGTGTATCGCAGGTGATCACAAGTATCTTGTTGAAAAGAGTCCGCTAGATGAAGTATTACTAGAAATGATTATTGTAAATCTCCCAAGCCCAAAAACTGCACAACAATATAGAATCCCGGTATTATGGAAAAATGGTGATGTTAGCACTGAGCATGGAAAAACAATGCTTGCATGCGATGCAAAAGGCATGGTAGTAGGAGTAGTCTTCGGTATAGTTTATGATGAACACGCTGGGGAAGTAAAGGATGTTTATGTTGGTGAAACATTAAGCAGCGAACCAATTGAGCCATTCGAACAGATAAAACACTACAGCGAACCGGTTATTACTAAAAGTATAGAAGCAAAAGACCAAAAAGACCTTCCAAAATTAATTGATGCGTTAAGAAGTATTTCAAAAGAAGATCCAACAATAAAAATCGAACTAAATCAAGAAACTGGAGAGCACTTAATGAGTGGAAATGGTGAATTGCATTTAGAGATAATAGAATATAAAATAGTAAATGAAAAGAAAGTGCCAATAGTGACATCTCCGCCATTAGTTGTTTACAGAGAAACTATTACTGGAAAGGCAGGGCCAATAGAAGGAAAATCTCCAAATAAGCATAATAAGCTTAAATTTATTGTAGAACCAGTTCTACCTGCAGTATTAAAGGCAATGGATGAAGGAGAAATCCCAGAAGGAAAACCTAGAAAGGAATTATGGGAAAAGCTTGTTGAATTGGGCATGGAAAGAAACGAAGTAAGAAATATTTACCATATTTACAAAGGAAATATGCTTGTTAATGGAACAAAAGGTATACAGTATCTTAATGAAATAGAAGAACTTATGATACAAGGATTTGAAGAGGCAATGAATAAAGGACCACTTGCTAAAGAAAAGGTAACTGGTGTAAAAGTAACATTAGATGATGCAGTACTTCATGAAGACAATATACATCGTGGCCCAGCACAAATGATTCCTACAACCAAAAATCCAATATACGCAGCAATGCTTATTGCCGGCGTGCAAATGCTCGAACCAAAACAAAAAGTACTTATTAATACATTACAGGATTACGCGGGAGATGTAATCAACATGACCAATGGTAGACGTGGTCAACTACTTGATATGCAGCAAGAAGGAGAAAATGCATCGATTACAACTGTTTTACCAGTTGCAGAAATGTTTGGTTTCAGTAATGATCTACGTGGTGTAACACAAGGCAGAGCAATATGGTATCAAGAGTATGCTGGTTACGAGCTAGTACCAAGAGAATTATTGCTAAAAATAGTTAAACAGACTCGTGAAAGAAAAGGAGATAAACCAGATCCACCTACTCCACAGTTCTTCTTGGACCAGTAATTTTTATTTTCTTTTAATTTTTTCTTCTGTTTCTTTTATAAGTGGACCAACCCCAGGTGCAAGATTTGGATCTAATTCGATTAGCTTATTAAAATCTAAAATTGCAGCTTTATATTCCTGCAATCTCATTAACGCAAATGCTCGATTGTAATAAGCATTGACATAACTAGCATCAAGTTCAATGGCTTTAGAAAAATCTCTTACTGCATCTTTGTAATTGCCCATATTAAATTTAGCCATCCCTCTATTATTATAAGCCTTAGAGTAGGAAGGATCTAGTTCAATTGATTTGTCAAGGTCATTTATAGCTTCTTCAAATTGCCTTACTCCAATTTTAGACATACCTCTATTATTGTATGCTTTAGCGTAGGACGGATTCAATTCAATGGCTTTTGTATAGTCCTCTATCGCGCCATTATAATCTTTTAGAGCATTTTTAGAATAGCCCCTAAGGTTGAATTGTTGTGCTACTGTTGGGTCTAACTCAATTGCCTTGTCAAAGCATTGAATTGCACCTTTATAATCCCCTTTATCCATATTTGCACGACCATCTATAAAATAAACAACAGCTTTGGAACTTGCGATATTATCACCATATTAATAGATTTATAATATAATTTATAAAGAGTATTTATAGGGAAAGGATAACATGAAACCTGATCTCACAGAAGGTTCAATTCCAGAGCTAATTAAAAAAATGGCTTTGCCTGCAGCAATAGGATTATTCTTCCAAGCAATGTATAATGCTACTGACGCTTATTATGTGGGCCAGCTCTCTAAGACTGCATTCGCAGCTGTATCCATATCTTTTCCAATATATTTTCTAATTCTCTCTATTGGAATGGGATTAGGTATAGCTGCAAACGCACTAGCAGCAAAGGCGCGTGGCGAGAAGAATATTGAACAGGCAAAGAATATTGCAATGCAAAGTATCTTTTTCACAATATTTTTATCTATCATTGCAGGAATTATTGGAGTTGCTACTTCTGAATCAGTATTTGATGTAATTGGTGCAAAAGGTGAGCTAAATATATTGGCAGTAGAGTACATGAATGTAATATATTATGGTTTAATATTTTTCTTTTTAACCATGGCTCTAAACGGAGTTCTAAATTCAGTAGGCGATACAAAAACATTTGGTTATGCGCTAGTCCTTGGTTTTTTTCTTAATATATTCCTAGATCCGTTGTTTATGTATGGTTGGTTTGGGTTTCCTGCAATGGGTGTTGCAGGTGTTGCGCTTGCTACAGTAATAACACAGATAATTGTAACACTAGTTTTATTTTACCAGGTACTAAAAAGAGATTTGCTTGCCTTTAACATAATACCGAATATAAACACATGGATAAAAATATCATTCCAGGCAATACCCGTAACAATACAACATGCATCCGTCTCGCTTGGATTTTTAATAATAACCAAATTCGTAAGCGATTTTGGGATAAATGCAATCACAGTTTTTGGCATAGGCACGAGAGTTGACCAATTGGTTATTCTACCTGCTATAGGCATTGCAACCGCTGTTGTTCCTCTTGTTGGCCAAAATTTCGGAGCTAAAAAAATAGAGCGAGTTATGGAAATTTATAAAAAGGCGATAGAATATTCTATAAAATTTCTAACAGCATCAATATTGCTAGTAATTATATTCGCAGATAATTTAGCTGGAATATTCACAACGGATAAAGAGGTAATTGTTGGTACATCTTATTACTTGAGAATTACTGCAATCGCATATGCAGCAACCGCAGTAGCTATAATATCTGGCTCGGTTTTACAAGGTTTGGCTAAAGCGCATTTATCCCTTATGTTTGCATTTCTTAGATTTTTTGTAATTGGCATACCTGCGATAATGATATTTGCTTATTTTCTAGAACTTAGAGAGATTGGAATATGGATAGCGATA
>JAGVWJ010000027.1 GCA_018304385.1 Microcaldota archaeon | reverse complement strand
CCATTAGCTCATATTGCGCATATGGGGTCTGGGCACGGGCATAACCCACTATGGATGATTCATATGTATGCATTACATGTTGGCCATGAGCATTTAGCAGTGGGCAGTGAGCATGGAGAGCATCGCAATGTAGGGCACGACACAGTGCATGACCCACACGCAGAAATACACGAAATACCGATTGGTTTAATATTCGATTTACGAGAGATAAAACGTACACCACTTATAGTCGCAGCAGCACTTCCACCACTTGAGTGATTAAAATAACACAGAAAAATATTCTACCGCAAGCTTTATATAGGTGTTGTAGTTATAATAACTTTTAGATTTAACGCTCTTTTTTGAGTGCATGGGAGGATAACTGGTCGCCTTGCCGACGCAGCAGTGCGTCGGCCTCTTTCTCTTTCAAGCCTTTTTATGATCTAATGTAATTCTTATCTTAAAGAGGTTTGACCCAAAAACAGAGAAACAAATAATTCTATAAAACATCTTAATCAAATTCTATTTCATGAATCAATACGACCAAAAGTTAGTGGAATTCATAAAGCAAAATAACATTAAGGCAGAGCATCTAATCTTTGAAACATCCTGCCACAGTGTGGAAGAAGCAGCAGCCTCAGCCAATGCGAAGCCAGAAGATTTTGTAAAAAATGTTTGCGTGATTAGTGAATTAACGAACGAACTTATAGTTTGCATTGTGCCAGGACATAAAAGACTTGATGTGAAAAAGCTCGCAATAATTATTGGAACTAAAAAACTTAGGCTCGCAAACTCAGATGAGATATTAAATAAAACAGGTTATCCTATGGGTGGAACGCCTTCTTTTGGTTACTCTGCAAAATTTTTTATTGATGATGAGGTTTTGAACAAAGAAATAGTTTATAGTGGTGGTGGATCACAGAACTCGCTAACTAAATGCTCACCATTAGAGATAGTTAAAACTAATAATGCAACAAAAGCGGATTTGACGAAGTGATAAAAATGGAATTAATAGAAATTGACGGAGACTACCTAGAAGGTGGCGGCCAGATCATAAGGACAGCGATGAGCCTTTCAGCAATTACAAAAAAACCAATTAAAATTATTAACATTCGTGCTAAGCGTCCAAATCCAGGTCTGCAAGCACAGCATTTGACAGCATGCAAAGCAGTGCGTAGTATTTGTAGGGGCACGCTTGAAGGTGCAGAACTTGGTAGCAAGGATTTAATCTTTAACCCGGGCGAGATAGTTGGCGGAAAATATGAATTTAACATTGGAACTGCAGGCAGCGTTTGCTTGGTTGCGCAAACCATTTTACCAATTCTATTTCATGCAGAGAAAGAAAGCAATGTTCGCATAATTGGCGGCACGCACGTTATGAAAGCGCCAAGCTATGATTATTTTGAAAATATTTTTATGCGAGCGATTATCACGATGGGTGCAAAGATAAAATCAAAAATAATAAAACCTGGATATTACCCAAGGGGCGGGGGCGAGATAGAAATAGAAGCTGAGCCTTCTAAATTCAATGGAAAAACAGAATGGGAAAAAGAAAATATTGTAAGAGTGTTAATACGGGTCTCAAACCTACCGCTTAGCATCGCCATAAGGGAAAAGAAAATTTTTGTTCAGAATGAAATTGAAAATGTGAAAATTTATGAGGAAAAAGGCGACATTGGCAACGCGCTGTTAGCATGGCAAGATTATCGCGGCAGTTACGCACTGGGTGAAAAAGGCAAACGCGCAGAACAAGTTGCGCAGGAAGCTCTTGATGAATTAAAGAAAGAAAGTAATTCTGATGTAGACAAACATCTTGCAGACCAGCTTTTATTATATGCTGCGTTAGCAAATGGCAAAACAGAGTTAGTAACAAGTGAGATTACGGATCATTTTCACACTAACGCAGAAATAATAAAGAAATTCATTAAAAGAGAAATCAAAATAGAAAATAATAAGGTTACGATAGAGTAAAATAATCTTAAGTCTTTAAAGATCCTTATCTATTTTCTTAATAGAAACCACTGTACCGTTTTTACTTATTTCTACTTCATAGAAAAAGCTGCTAATCTCAGAGTTCCATATAATTATCCAATTTGCTGTTTGTCTAACAATTGGAACAGCTGAAACTTTATTATTAACAAATCGATCAACATCTTCTGTTCCTTTAAGTGTATGCGATGCTATTACTGCCTCTTCTGGAAATGCAATAACGCATTGCTTAGAAGAATCGCTGCAGACTGAACAGTTAGTTGTGATTGTTTCATCTGGCGGTGCAACAAAATTCTGTTTTGGGTAATTATAATAAGTATGGGATCTTTCAGGGCACGCGCTATTTGCGAATCTTGTAACCTTGGCTTTTATTTCGAAATACTTTTGGCCTTTTTCATCCTTTTTTTCTGTAACTGATAATATCTCTGTTTCAGCATTAGGGTATTTTGACTTTAAATCTTCTTGCACAAAGCGTTTAGCATCTGCCTGTTCCACATTAACATTAAAGAAAGAGATAGCACTAACAAGAATTGCGATTATAACTATTAAAATAAAAATTAACCAAAGTTCTTTCTTAACTGCCATAAGGTTATTAGTTATTAAATGTTTTTATTCCTATTGGGGCATTATCTTATGACTTTTTCTGTTCCTGCAAAGATAAAATTGCTTGCGCGATATCTCCTTTGTTCTGCTTTAGTGCATCCATAGCCTGCTCTCTAGAACAATTAGCCTGCTCCATTACCATTTTAACGTCATCTTCACTGATGCCAGCTTCAAATTTTACACTGCCTGCTATTTGATATGTTTTCTGACCTTGCATATCCACTTCAGTAACCTGTGGCTCGGCTATTAGTATTTTGCCGTCAGATGTTTCAATGGTCACTAATGAGGATTCTATCTGCTTTGTTTTTATGCCCATCTGGCGCATCATTTTTTCCATCTGGCGCGGGTCCATCATAAAAATCAGCTAAGTAAACTGTTCCTGTTTTTCTGTTTTTCTTATTTCAAATCTTTTCATAGAAGTAATCTGTTTAAGATGATTGAAAATCTTTGAAACTAACCTGCCATATAATATCTCTTGCATAAGCTCATCATATTTAAATGTAGGTCCTGCTTTCTTTATCTCTTCAACAATTGTATTTCTAAGATTGCGTTTAGTTGTTTCACTGATCTTACCTGTTGCAACACCAACAACCTTAATTCTAACACCTACATCGTCCTTGGTTTTAATATCTACAATCATGTGCAATATAGTTTTTCCACGCCTAGCAAATGTTTTTATATAAGATGGGGAGACTTCGTGACCGATTAGTGTTGTTTGTGCAGTATTGCCTGCAACACCACTAATTCTAAACCTAAGAAATGTGAACATGGATGTTTGTGAACTAGTAGACATCAGCTCCATTAGACTAATTCTTACAATACGATTTGTCAGCAACTGATCCTCAGCTGCTACAACTTCACATATCTCTTTATTATCAAACATAGGGGGCGCTAAAACAGTATACCATTTTTTTAGCTTCCACTTATCAACGATTTTTTTAATTGCCACAAACTTACCTCACTTTACTAATAATGCTGCTTGCTCTGGATTATATCTCCAACTAACTGGTAATCTACCTGAATTAGTATAATACTTAACTAATCTGTGAATCTTTGATTCAATATGCAACAATTTAACTTTATTGTGAACATCCTTTTTAGCAATCCTTAAGTGATTTCTAACGCGCATTGCTTTTTTTATTAGATTTAATAGATCATCTGGATATTCAGGTAATGACTGCCTTTTCTTTAGAAAGGCACTTAGACTAACACCTAGCACGGATTTAACAGAAGGGACATTATGTTTGTCTCTTAAAATAAGGCCCACTTTTGCTTCAGGCGTGCCTTCTTTGACCATCTTCAATATTAGTTCTTCTATCTGCTCTTTTGGCATTTCTACATGCTTGGCACTAGCTGCAGATTTTGGTCTCCTTGACCCTGATTTCCCCTTTTTACGCGAATGCAATTTAGACATATAAATACCATTTCAGCTCTTAGCCATCAGCTTTTAGCAATTAGCCTTTGTCTACGGTTATTAGTTTTTGGTCCTTGGTTATTGGCGACGTACCAAATACCAATTACTAATTACCAACAACTAAACTACTAAGAAAAGTATAAAATTATGTGATAAGTTTGCTTTTTAATACTTCTCCTTAAGGTTTTAGGTCTCTCAGATGCCAGGGGGCTCCGCCCCTAGCGCAACCCTCTCTGAAATTTCTAATACATCAAGCTAGGCTTTAAGAAATTCTGTCAGCTTTTGCAAGGCAGCAAAGCGATGTGATACTTTAACTTTAATTTCTAAATCCTCTGCAAATGTTTTCTTATAACCTTTTGGGGTAAAAATTGGGTCATAACCGAATCCGCTTTTTCCACGTTTTTTAGTTGCAATTGCTCCCTTACACTCTCCTAAAAATGTTTTTGTTATTTTGCCATTAGCAAATGCAATGCACGTTTTAAATGTCGCAGCTCGATTGCTCGCACTTTTCAGTAATTTTAATATTCCATCGCTCCCAATTTTTTTAAGTGCCCATGCAGAATAAGTCCCAGGGAATCCATTTAGCGCGTCAATAAAAAGTCCAGTGTCTTCAACAAATACTGGTTTCTTTAGCTGTGCGAAAGTTGTATCAACCGCTTCCATAGCAATTTCTTCTAAACTATCAGAGCGAATCTCATTATGCTTAAAATTAAAGTGCTCGACACTTATTCCTTTAGCGGACAAGATCTCGTTTGCTTCCTTAAATTTATGCTCATTACTAGTTGCGAAATAAATGACCATTAACCCACCAAATAAATGCTTAAGAAACTATAAAACTACAGACGCAGCCTTAGGCTTTTATTAGACTGCGTCCCTATAGAAACCATCAATACTACGACGTATTTGTTAGAATATTAATTATGCAAATATCTACAGTCATGTTTTTAAAACGTAGATAATAAATAAAACATTATGGTATCGAAAAATAACAAGACAAAAAAAGGGAAGGAGAAAAATTTTAGCACCCCTAGAATAGAAGATATTTCACAGATAACAACTGAAACAATACAGGAAACACCAATGCCACTAGCTACACAAGATAAACCAGATAATGAAAAAAAAGAACTTGATCCAATGGATAAAACACTCAAAGAATTGGAGCAGGCATTCTTTACATTAAAATTTTACCCAGTTGCTGTAAAAGAAAATGGAAAGGATGAAGCTATAGAAAAAATAAAAAACATGTATAAAAAAGAAAATGATACAGTAAGGCAGCTGGTTTTATATATGGTCCATGAGGCTTTAGCACAAAGCTCAGAACTTAAAACAATGTATAACTTTGACTTTTATAGAAGAAAATTTCCAAATATAGATCCCTCGCAAGTAAGGGTAAATGTTTATCGTTCAATGTTCAACTACAATTTTGCTTTAGAAGGCATGATCGAATTGGTTAAGATGCTTGCTTCGCTGCCAGGAGATGATGCTGCCAAATTGCTTAGTTACCACTTTTCATTTTTATCCGCAATAGAGGTAGAAGGCTCACATATGCTTAGAAATGCTATTATTGAAGCTCTTGGTGAGAGTGAGAGTGAATATGCGCTTCGCTGCCTATTACAATATGCGAAATATACGGATAATGAGCGTTTACTTCAACGCATTGCGAGTTCGCTTGTAAAATGGGATCAAAAAATTGAACAACTTAATATGTCACGCAAAGAGAAAGATAAACTAAAAACATCTTTAGAGCAGGTGCTTACTTTAGAATTTGGCGATAGCCATTATGGTTAAGACTTAACACAAACATATTGATAAAAATCAGCATTCGGATTAACCCCTTGCTCGTAATCACTAAATGTAGAAATCCGTTCAGGTCTAAAACCAGCATCAATGAGAAGTTGTCTTAGTTCTCCTTGCTTAAATGGATAAAGAACTAAATGCGCGGTTTTTCCGTTTCTTAAATCTAAATATTCCATAACAATGCGATCATTCTTTATTTCAGTTGGATAACCGATTACCTCTTTGCCACAATAAACATGAGTAACAGTATATGATCTTGGGTCTGCTAGAATAGTATCTTTATTATCAAAAATTCTTTGGAAATTTCTTTCATCAATTATTAATATTCCACGAGTGCGTAAAAGTCTCCTAAATTCACTTAAGGCTTTTATCCTGTCAACATGGCCAAAAAGGTAGCATAAAGAATTACCTAAACATATGACGGCATCAAAACTTGTATCTTCCAATTTGATATCCCTCCAATCATGCGCAGTTAATTTAAGTCTAACGCCATTTCGTTCTGCATTTTCCCTTGCTTTTTTTCTAAAGACTGAATCTACCTCATTACTTGTAACTTGCAAACCTTGCTTTATGAGATGTATGCTATCACAACCAGTACCGCAACATGCATCAAAAACTCGAGTAATCCAACGCTTTTCGAAAGCCCGTTCAAAGAATCCTTTTTCAGCTGCTCTTCTTGCTGGCCAGTCTATAAAATCATCCCACATTGAAACCAAATCGCTCTGGCGCAAATTTAATTTTCTTCTTACTGGTTGGCGAAGAGCAGCTGCTAGCGCAAGTTTTTTCATAATAACCTTCGTTATTTTTAATGTAAGAAAAAGAATATAAATAAATGCTCAATACCACTGCCCAGGGCTCATGGCTCACTGCTCAAGACTCATTACCTATTGCCTACAGTTTATGGCTTAAGTTGAGTTTTACACTGCTCAATATCCATCACACCTAAAGAGGTTATCTGCCCTTTGTGATCAATGGCTGGCGTAATTAAAAGTTTGAAATAACCTAGATAGGGAATACGAGTAACTACCTTTCCTTTAACATTATTACTATTTACAGGACTATTACCTGCATTATACTTATAATCATAAAACTGAATATCAAAAACAGGATTGTTATCTCCTTTAGAAAGATAATAAACATTTCCAGTATCCGTTGTTATTTTAAAATATGAGCGGTGAACAATATCACCAATAACAGAAAATATATCACCTTTTGTTGGTGTATAAACTATAATATCATTATCAAAGGACTGTTTGTAATCCTTTCCTGCATAATCTACACTGGTAACACACGGCACATATTTTAATCCAGCTTCTGTAGCTAATTCACATCTAGAATAATGAAACGTTAATGGACCTTTCTTTTCTATAAACTGTTCTGGGGCATTGATAAATTCTCTGCAGACAGAATCTCCTGAAAAAGAATTACAATAAGAATATATAGAACCTTTAACAGTACTTAGTTGCTTATCTCCATAAAATATTATTGCATCATCTTTAATTGCAGCAAACCCCGCCTCAGTCATAGATATCTCATGCGCATTAATCTTACTGCCTTGGACAACAACGAAATCGCCGCGCTGCAAATTCGACAGCATGCTACAAGATGCAACAGCAGATAAAGGCGAACCAGTATTTAACAGAAATGATGCAAGATACCAAATAAACAAAGCTACAAATAATGCGATTACTGTATCTAAAAGTTCGTGCTTCCACCCGTGTTTTTTTGCGCCATATTTTATTTCAAAAATTACCATGACGATAAGCTCAATCCCAACCAAAAAGCCGAATATAGGGTTACGAAAAATAAGAAACAGAAAAAGAGTAACCAATAATATTCCTAATTGAAAATACCATTTAGTAAGAATACTATTAATTTTATTAGACCGCATGAGGCTCACTGCCCAAGGCTCAAGGCCCAAAGCTAATTATTTAACTGCCTCTTTAAATTGTTTGCGAAAATCTGCTGTTTGCTCTTTAAGCTGTTCCAGCTTCTCTAAAACAAGATCGACTGGCTCGCCTTTTTTTGTTTTTACGAAAAGTCTTGGTTTCGCATCAATAACATGGTCTATTTTGTAAGCAGCAAATTCAACATCCTTGTCATTATTAAGTGAAACAGCTAAGAGCTGTGGAATAACATGATCAACACCAACAAATTCAAGTTCTAATGTTTTTTTATCTGAATTTAGAATATTTACTTCCATATCGATCCCCTTGATCCTTAGGTTTATTATAGCCATAAGGTAGTTTTCTATTCTCTATTCTATTACATTTATTACAATTTAGATTATTACCATTTATAATCATAATGTTTCTGCAACGACTGCAAAACGCCTTAATGACGCCATAACCTTGCTCTGAAATGCTTACGTCTATGTCCTGCCTTTCAATCTTCGTTACCTTTGCCTTCAGAATATCCCCTATGCGAACCTCGTCCCTTATATTTTCAACATAACCATGTCTAATACTCGACACTGGCAATACTGCCTCAAAGTCAGGAAAGGATCGTTCATTATCTTTTAGTATTGGGATGCACGATACAAAGGCCTTTGTACCAGTTAGCTCTCTCACGATACAATACACTTCCATGCCTTCAGTTATAAGGACAAACATTTTCTTGTTATTTACCTGAATCATCCTACCAAAGCTTTCCTGTTCACCAACTGCTGCAGCGTATATATCATCTTTATCGGTAAATGTATTTTTACCAGCTATAAACTCTTCACAGCTTCCTAGCTGCTCACCTGGGGAAACAATCTTTTTGTTAGTCATAAAATCATTAGCTTGTATAGCTTTTAGCTACTAGCCACATGCTAATAGCCAATAGCAAAATAAGTAAATATTTTAATACACAGATATATTAATAATCTTATGCAAAGGCCGATTCTAATATTATGTATAGACAGGGACAATGACCTTTACGAAAAGGCGCGAGTTACTGCCCCGGTAGTTGGTAGAGAAAAGAACATAACTGCAGCAACAAAGCTTGCGCTTGCTGACCCTGAAGACCCTGACTCCAATGCAATATTCTCCGCAGTAAAAATTTATGACCAACTTAAAAAAGAGGGAAAAACAGCGGAGATAATAACGCTAACAGGGCATAAAAATTTAGGCTATACTGCAGACAAAGCAATAAGTACGCAGCTTGATAGGGTGATAAATGAAATTCATCCTACATCTGCCATACTTGTAACAGACGGCATGGCAGATGAAGAAATATTGCCAATAGTAAAATCCAGAATAAAGATCGATTCTACAAAAATAGTTTTTATAAAACAGGCAAAGGAATTGGAAAAAACATATTTTGTATTAATAGAAAAACTTAGGGATCCACACTATGCAAGAATATTGCTAGGCATTCCAGCTATTATTTTGATATTAGTTTCTATTTCGCGTATACTTGGATATGGAATTGAACCAGTTGGCGTACTAATTGGAGTTTATCTGCTATTAAAAGTTGCGGGGGTTGAGGATTTAGTACTTCGAATAGCGAGAGACTTCAGATTCTCGATTTTTACAGTAAGTTGGATAAGTTATATAGTGGGATTTACATTATCCTTAATTGGGCTTTTGATAGGCAATCAATTATTTTCTGAGGGAATAAAACTAGGCTTAAGTGGGGAAAAACTTATTGCATACATAATAGTAAAGCATGCTGTTACGCTTGTTTATTTTGGTTCCTTGTTAATAATAGCTGGTAAGTTCATTGATGCACTAACAGAAAAGAAAAAATTTACAATTACAAAATATTCATTATATGCGGTTGCTGCAACACTTGGTATACTAGTAGTTTATGTTGGCGCGAAATGGGTTGCCAATCTAGAACCACCATATGTTAGCTTCGGCGAATTTTTGTTTACACTTATTGCAGCTATATTTGTCGGATATATTAGCACTAGAATAATCAAGGACTTAAGAACGAATATATTAGTTAATATGAGGCTCGATGGCAAAGAGGTAATAAACGAGTATGGTAGCTATATTGGAAAGATAATTGGAGTAAGCGGCAGTGACAATACAATAATCGTACAAACAATGTTCGAGAAAAGATATGCATTACCTATAAGCTCGGTTTCTAGTATTGGAGATAATATAATTGTAAGAGGAATAGAGTAATTTCAATTAAGTACCTGTCTTCTTCAATCAATTATAACTTTTTTTCCGGTTAATTTTTCATAGATTAGCTCGCTTAACTCTTTATCATTTATTTCAAAAATAGAATATAAGTCTTGGTTAGATTTGCGCATTTCCGAAAAGAAAGCTAGCTTTTCGTCTTTTACTTTCATGACTTCACTGTTATTTGCTTTGCTAAGTCTTTCTTTCCAATCTTTTACTTTCTTATCTGCATCTTTGTATTCTTTTGTTTTCATAAGTTCAATTAACGACATCTTATCACCTAAATCGCCCCTGCCCTGCTAACAATCACGTTTTTATTCCATTCAGAGGTATCAATACCGATAGCTTTAAGCTTTTCAACTAAAAATTTCAAAGCTTCAACACCTTTATCCATTTTTAAAAGTGCTTCAAATGTACCTTCGCCAAGCTTTTTATTTATGATATCTCTCACTTCTGTAAAATCTCCGGTTAAATAAGCTTTTCTAAGAGCTTCCTCACCTACAAGCTGCTGCATATAAAAACCAGTGGTTGTTTCTGCTGGATAAGAAACGTAACCAGGTGGATAGCCATGCGCTCTAACTAGTTGCTGTGCATGTAGCTCTGTTAAGCCTTCGTGTAACCATTTAACATCCCCGAATTCTCTTGGACTATCTCTTCCTTCTTCTAAAAAACGTATGCTGTGCCCTCCGCCAAGAAAAGATGCATAATGGAGCTGCTCGTGTGTAATAGTTTTTCTTCGATCATTTTCAATTCTAACCTCTTCTGATATAAAAATATGATTAGTATCGTGAAAATAGAGGCCTACTGAATTTCGATCTCTACCCCAAGAATCATCCCCTTTATCAAAAAAGCTACGATCTTCTACACTCAGATAAGGTGGTGTCCTAGCAAAGCGCTCACTAACTTCTCCAAGATAATCTTTTGTAAGCCAGTTGGTTGAAATTTCTTTATTCATCTCATCATTTGAATGATAAAGTGGATTTATATAATTAAGATATCTCGTTGGGTCAAGATACTTTAAAAAATTAAGAGAGCTTGCTAAAAAATCGTCTACCTTTTTAAACCAACTGCCAATTTTTTCAAAAAATCCTTTTTCCTCTTTCTCGCTTTTCTCAGCAATTCTTTTTTCTGCCTTAGTCTCCAATTCTTCGACATGCTTCCTTGCCCCTTTTTCATTAGCAATTATAAGAATTGGTGCATCGACCCCATATCTTCTTTCAGCTGCACGCATTTTAACCTCTCTTAAATCCAGTTCATTATTAAAATCCTGTTCAGTAAAAATTATTTTAGTTAAACTTGGATTACTTAGAAAAAGTTCCATTTTTCTGGCCAAGTTTCCTAGATTTACTGATCTTTCAGCTATAGTTACATTACGTTCCATATCTTTTGCTACTGGCTGCACTACTGGTATTCTCGAAACTTCTTTAGCGTGTGTTAAAACCTTTTGCGCTTCGTCCTCTGCCTTTTCCAATGCTTTTTGAACCATTACCAAATCTTTCCTACCTTTTAAAGATTCTTTTTCCCAACTAGAAAAATGTTCATAAAAAGTTTTTAGTCTTTGGATTCTTTTTGAAAATACGAGAGGTTTTTTCTTTGCTGCATCCCATTTGGAGATAGCAACTTCTATTGCAGATATTGCCTTGCTAACCTTTTGCTGGGCTTCTTGTTCGAGCTTTATTGCCTCAGATTCAAATTCAGTTTCCATAATAATCACAAATTCAATGAGCATATTTAAAATCATGATTATAGATAAAGCGAGAAAATATATAAGAAATGATTATATCTAAAACAAAAAGTAGGAAATTAGTTAGTATGAAAATCATTTCCGTAAAAACAATAGTAGCTAGCACGAGTAAAAATAGAAATGCCAGAAATAGAAATAAACGCGCAGCTGCTTTTTCTCCTGCTTTCACAATATCTCTAGTTTTTAACAAGGATTTTCCGATTATAGGAAAAATAAACGTGGCAAACGTTGAAAGAAGCAACAAAAAATAAGGTTCAGAAAAATTAATATTTAGTGGGATCTTTAAAACCAAGAAAACAACGAAGAAAATAAAAAACCTAGATCCAGCAAATATTACAACATCTCTAAATTTTCGTTCTACAATAACATACTTTAGTGGAGGAATTAGCAAAAATAATATCGGTGAAAACCCAAAGTAAGCCTCATTCTTTGCCATAATAATCAAATCTTAAACCATTCCGACTTTAATGCCAATGATACAAATGAAATTATTACATCTAATATATATAAATAAAATGCAACGGTGGCAAGAAGAAGCTCGAATAACATTAGTGCACTAAAAATAATTCCCATAAAAATTGTTGGTAAAAATGTGTAAATAGCAAGCTCCATAGCAAAAGCAAAACCAGTAAATTTTGAAAGTATTTTTGTTATATGATAGACAATATATGCAAAAAGACTTGCAGTGCTAGCCCCAATAATTAAAAAATAAGGATTATTAAAATCAGCTAAGAACACACCATTGAAGATAAAAAATATGATAGCAAAAATGCTAATGCGAAAAATTAGAAAGAAAAAAAACTGAATATGCTTATCAAATAATACTGCTGCCCGTAAAGGAGGAATTAAAACCTGTAAAAAACCCAAAACTGCTTCTTCTCTTTCACTATAGTTGATATTCCAATCCAAAGGTTTTGGATATATGGTCTTTTTTGCCATAATATTATTAATATTCATTGTTATTTTAAATCATGCCAACCAAAGAAGAAATTGAAAAAGTAATTTCGTGGTGCGAAGATATAAGGACAAAAAAAGGAAGGCCAGCTATTGAGAGAAATCCTTTTACACGCGAACTGAAATGGATGGAAAAATTCGCGTTAATTTATATTGATATGCGAAAGGAAACCGTGCCTAAAACCTGCTTAGTTTACGATTCTGAAGCGCGCCAGCTATGGCAGTATGTTAATGGAGGATGGGTAACTGTTTTTGCTGATTTGAGTAATAAATAATTACTCTAATCCGATCCTCAAAATTAAATCATCA
>JAGVWJ010000026.1 GCA_018304385.1 Microcaldota archaeon | reverse complement strand
AATAAATATACAAAAGCAATTGCAATTAAAGATGCTAAGAAAAGTATTAAGTATGCGAAAAAACTTGCAGGAAAAAAAGATATGATTCTAATCTGCGGGAGTATATATATGCTAAGCGAGGCAATTACGTAGTTTTTTAACTATTTCTTTCGAAAGCTAGATATGCGAATTATTGTTCTAATCCTGCTTCTTTCATCTATTTTATTTGCAGGTATCGCACCTGGAACTTTTTATATTGGACCACTCAGAGTAGGTGGTACATTTGATATAGAAGATATGGCAGTAAAAATAATAGATATCTATGCACGTGCATCATTTACTGGTGGTTTATGCAAAACAAGCTCTAGCTCGTATGCACTTATCAGCCACCCAACAGGAATTGGGCTTGGAACTACGACGTCTAACCTAAGTAGATTTGAGGATGTTGGGTTTAGTGTTAAGGACGCAGATACAAATGTACCAATACCAATAAACATGGAAGTATCGGACATAGATGGATATTATGGAGAGTTTTGTTCTGGGCTAGCAACCCCAAGCTCAAGAAATGTTACTATAAAGCTAACTATACCGCCTGAAACATATTATTGTAATGATCCAGATGCAACAGGCTTACCCTTACCGCAAACTATTGCTAGTTCTGTAACTGCTAAAAAAATAGTACCTGAAGATGTTAGAGGAAATATAATATTTTATAGTATAGCACAATCTGGTGCTGACCCTGAAACAAGGACAATTGCTGATGTTTGTTTAAATGCAAGCGCAGTTAAAGAACGAACCTGTTTAGCGAATGAAACGCTTTCTAGCCAAAACATAAATTGTAGCTCGCTTTCGGTTTGTGCTAATGGCCGCTGTGTTGTTGGAGATATTGTATGCACAGATAGTGATGGCGCAGATACAACCACAACTGGAACAATAACTATGAAAAGACAAAAAGAAGGTGTTAGCAGGATAACTGCTACATATACTGATTCCTGTGTTGATTCTAATACTGTAAGGGAGTTTAGTTGCTCTGGTAGCACAGTAATAAATACAACTATTGCTTGCCCTGCAGGATATAATTGCGCAGGAACTAAGTGCATTCCGGCTGGAGATATTGAATTTTGCACTGATAATGATGGTGACGGTTTATCAATAAGAGGAACTACAAGATCAGGAACGAGAAATGCTGCAACACTGGTTGAAACCAGTGGAAATGATGAACAGGATGGATGTATAGATAGCAATACTGTTCGTGAGTATATTTGTGATGGGGATAATCGTATTGCTTTAGAGCGTGATTGTTCTACAGGGCAGATATGTAGCGATGGAAAATGTATTAGCGGGCCAGAAGCAACAACTCCGCAATATTGCAGCGATACAGATGGTGGAATAGAGACAAGCAAAAAAGGAACTGTTGAATATGGGGTCGAAGATTTAATAACAATACAAAATGATGAGTGCTTATCTGAAACAACATTAGTCGAATATTATTGCGAGAGCGCATTAGGTAAAGGGACAACTATAACTTGCGGTACTGATCAAATATGCCAAGAAGGAAGATGTATAACGAAAGAATCAAAGCCTAAGCCTCAGCCTACTCCGCCACCAACACCGCCAATAGAAGAAGCAATAAAGATACTTGCTGAAGATCGTATAAAGGAGGCTAATGAAGCTATAACAATTGCAAGCCAAGCGAATAAAAATGTAGATGACGCAAAGGTAAAGTTTGTGCAAGCACAAGCGGCTTTTGATAATGATAATTATGAGAAAGCAGCATCATTAGCAGATGAAGCAAAAAAACTAGCAATACAAGCAAAAGAAATTGAAACGAAAAAACAACAGACTGGGATAGATCAGAATATGGTGTTGATCGGCGTAGCTGTTCTTATAGTAATTATACTAATAATTTTATATTTAAAAAGTAGAAAAGGAAATGAAAAACCAAAAGCACCAGAAACAACGCCAAAGTAATATTTATCTTTTCTTTGATTTCTTGCTAGCTTTTGATTTTTTAACTTTTGTTTTCTTTTTAGTTGTTGCCTTCTTTTTCTTTGATTTTTTAGATTTAAGCCCGCTCTTTGCCTTTTCCAACCCATCCAAATATAGAGATATGAGTTTTGTAACTGTTTTATCCCAATTCAAATTATGCCTCTGCATTCTTTCCTTCAATGCATTTGGAAGAGTAACGGTAATTGTATGCGACTGCTGCTGAGGATATCTCATTTTTATTATGCCCCTTGCCTCCATAAATGATAGGACATCTAAAAGTTTTGATTCTGGTAGACCTACTGTATTCATAATTTGCTCTGTATTGCGTTGACCATCTATTAGACCATAAATGCGCACGCCTAAGTCACCATACTTTTCACGAAGTATAGTCTCTATTAAATTTGTATCGCTCATAAATAACACTCAGCATTATAATTTTTAAACGTTATAGCTCACTGCTCATGGCTGACTGCCCATTGCAGCAATCAACTATACTTCTTCTTAATCTCTTCTAGCTTCTTATCTAGTTTCTTCTCTGCCTCCAAACGCTCGAATGCATATTCCTTCATATCAACAAAAATTATGTGTCTGCCAAGCATTGGATGCACTAGATTTATTTCAGAGAACATGTCCTGAGCAACCTTTCTATAATCAGGATGACCTTGCTGCATGCTACGCAACTCGCATAAATGGCAGGCTTCACGTAGATTCATACGCATGTACCAACGAATTTTATATGCAAGTGGTACAACGTATTGCGCATGTTCTGGCGTTGCTTTTGCTATCTTAGTATATGTATCTCTCGCCTTGTCCATTGCAGCCTTAAATTGATCAGCATATCCTGCATCTGCTAGCTCTTTTGGCAGTGTGTACCCATGATCACAACTAAGCAATTGGCGCTGTTGTGTAAGTATACGATGACGATGCAAATCTCGATATGCTCCAAAATTCGCAAGGATATCAAATGTATAATATATATGTTCAAACGCACGATAAGGTTTATGTCTACGATTTGCGCGTTTGCCAACATAGCTTACAATTAGTTCTTCTTTTTCTTGATCAGACATGTTTTTTGCAATTATATGCGCCTGCTCAAGAGGAATTTTAGAATATTGATATAATATTACAGAGACGACTCTTTCATCGCCGTCAGTATCATAGTCAACGAGTGTAACATCTTTTTCTTGTTTCTCAAATTTGAAATTCTTTAATTTCATCTCAACAAGCTTTACTGTGTTTTGATCAATATCGCGCATGTATTGCTGCATTGCCTTTCCGTAGTTGTCATTTGCACGTTTTACAAAACTTGGAATAACGCTACGCAATTCCTCTTGTAACATTGCGGCAATATTGCGAATCTCTTGTAGGTTAGATGAAAACATTTTTGTAAGTAAATACTCATATGCGCGGCCATCTCCAAACAAACCCATATTTGTTATGGTTGATGCAGGCAATAAGCCACGCAAAAGGTCACATGTTTTCGCTCTAATACTCGAGCTATAAGCGCGATCGCTTGTTGATTCGTCTTTTGGATAAAGATCGGTTATGTATTTAGAAACCTTTGGAATTAGATTGGCGTATGTTTCAAATAGGAAATCGCATGTTTCTCTGTAAAGCGCAGCGAATTCGCCTTGCATGATAGTTGGATCTTCGTAATATGGCCATTTTCCATCGCGCTTCTGATCAAAATAAACGTATCTTGTGCTTTTTTCCAATGGGCTTAAACCAATGCGGCTATCCTCGATTATTTTAGTTGCAATGTTTGTTACATCTTCGATTGCTACATGCGCACCTGCAAGCTCTGCAACACTATCATCCCCATAGCCAACTAGCACACGATCGTAAAATTCTTCTGCTTTTTTTATTGCAACTGCTTGGGCGCTTCCGCTTGATACCTGATAATTCACTATTTCTTTAAAACCAGTCTCAGGTTTAAGGATAAACTCTTCTAACAGAACACGCCTCAGAGATTTCGTTGTACGCGAATAGCGTGAAAACAATGCTCCTTTTACTACCTCTGGCAAGTTAACTAATGCGAATATTGGCTTATCAACATTAGTCATGAATTGTTGTAGGATTTTCTTTTCTTCTTCTGTAAATTCCATAGAATCAGTTGATAAAATATATTAAAGTAGATTTATAATGCGTACCCTGCCCACAGGAGTAGTAAGCATTTATAAAACCTTTCTACCACAATATGACTATGTCAAAGCGAATTCTAGTAGCTGCATCTATGAACGGAGGGGCAGAGGTAGTTGCACCTATTGCACAGCGATTAAAAGCGCGTGGCACGGATGTTCGAGTGCTTTCTTATGGCGCAGCAACTGCTACCTTTAGAGCAATGAAAGTAGAACCTGATAGAGTAATAGAACATGCGAGTCCTCAGGTATGTGGTGAAGAGATCACAAACTTTAGACCAAATGTTATACTTACTGGTACGCAGTTCCAAGATAAAGATAACCCGCTAACACTCGAGCAAATACTCTGGCAATTAGCAAAGATAATGAGTACAAGATCTGTTGCTATTCTTGATACTTGGGGCTGTTATGCAGAAAGATTTAGCGATTTGGATACTGCGCTGCCTGGATTTGTAATCAAAGATCCATTAAAGCGCTTACCAACTAAAATCGCAATAATGGATGAATTCGCAAGACAAGAAATGTTAAGGCTAGGGTTTCCAGATGATATTTTAGCAGTAACGGGTAATCCGTATTTCGAATATACTGCGGAAAGGATTGCAACGTTAAGCGTTGAAACGCGCGCGCAATTATTGGCAAAACCAGTTTTCGCTTCTTTTGATAGAGATGCAAAACTCGTAGTTTTCTTAAGCGATTCTTGGAAAGGATATCCAGATATTGGATTTACAGAAACAAGCGTACTGCAATCGTTTTTACGAGTTATTGATAACGTTGCACGAACGAGCGGAATAAAAATAAATATAATAGTCAGACCGCATCCATTTAGAAATGAGGATGCGAAATCAGCATTTGAAGGTTATTCACCAGCGCATGCAAAAGCAACATTACATAATCCTGTGACAGCGCGAGGAAGCGATCCAGCAAATGAATATTCTTTAGAAGAATTATTTTATGCTGCAGATTTAGTTGTTGGTACATTTGGAAACCCAAACGTAACGGCAGCAGTGGTTAGAACAATAGTAAAAAAAGATGAACCAATAATTGTTCATTGGGTTCCAGGACTCACAGCAGGTTATACTGTTCCACCTCATGATTTCCAAAGCTTCTTATATGGAAATGATGTATCCGCACTAGCAACTGAAGAAACAAAATTGGCAGAAACAATATCTGATGCACTAAACAGAAGGATAAAACAGAAACAATTTGCAGCTGCAAAAAGCGGGGCTGTAGAAAGGGTTATTGAATTATTAGAGTAATAATTAAAAGCTAATAGCCACTTGCCAGAAGCTAATGGCTAATATATAACAATCACAGGTTCAACATAGCGTCGGACATTGCCATTATAAACACGGTTGGCAAGCATTTCATTTAAATGGCGAAGAGCTTCGCTTTTCTCTTCATGCAACCAACCTAAACGCATATTTAATCTAATTATTCTATCTGGAATGATGTGCCTTGTTGACTTAGGCGGAAATGGATTATGGTCCTTAGCAGCTTTTATTATCTCGTCTTTTGTATATGCGCGTCTAAAAAATACACTGTAACCCTTTGACAAATACTCCTCAGACTGATCATCTGGGATATAACGTATATCAAAATCCCCTTTCATACTGCTAAGCACATAGTTCTGCTCTTCTATAAGCTCTTTTAGCCTATAGCTACCTGGTTCTATAAAACATGCATTTTGGTTACCGTCCTTTTTACAGACTGCCATAAACGGAGCTTTAGAGTTAGTTAGTGCTTTCTTACCCTCATCACAATCTATCTTTTCAACTTTGATATTAGTTTTTAGAATATCTTCTATTGGTTTATTAACTGCCAAATACCAAGTTCCAACTACTATTTTTGGATCTTTGTATTCTACTGTTTGACAAACAGAAAGAGGACATTCAATTATTTGTAAAACCTTTAGGCGATGATTGCCATCAAGTACTACCTTTGTTTCTTTATCTACAATAATTGGATCAACAAGCTGCCCAATATTAAGCATTGCTTCTTTTAATCGCTTTAAATTAGGTGGAACAGTTTGTTCATGAGGCAATAGCTCGCTAACATTAAATATATCGAGCTGTTTTGCAATGTCTTCTAATAAAAGAGTGGTCATAATCGTCACATTAGATAAGAAAATATTATCTAACACAAGACTTAATAGTCTTTAAATAATTATCGCATTGCACTTAGATAGGTGACGAATCGTGCGAGTTATCATAATTATCATTATTATGTTAGTATTGGGATGCATCCAGAATGAACCAGTAGACAATAAGGAAGTAAAAACTGTTGAAAAAATAGAAAATAATAAAACAATATGGAAAAATGATACTGAAATAAAACCTATAACAAAAATCCCAGAACCCATAGCTGAAATAAAAAGGCCAGGGAAAACTAATTATTTAGATTGCTCTTCTTACAGTGCACCACAAGGGCTTTTTGAAAATTCTACATATAGATGCTTTGAATTATATGAGGCTAAACCAGAAACAACAATAAACAAAGCAAAAAAATCAAACGCACAGCGTATTGTGTTTTATGGAAGCTATGTTTTATATGATTGCCCTGGGCCAAAAGAAGCTGAAAAGATAAAAAGAGAAGATGTAATACGCTCGTGCTATCTAGTTGCTAGGTTTGTAGATGCAATTGAGCACCCATACATATCAGAATATCTAAATGTCAGCCCTGAATTCTTATATAAAAATAAGGATGTGCAGAGCAGGCTTATTAATTTTATAATACTAACATCTGATTCAGAATTAGCAAGAATGTGCAGTATAGAAAATGATGCTTGTACATATAAGAATTATGCATTTCAAAGCATAGAGAGAAAAAAGCTAGATAAGGCGGATAGCATTGAAAGTGGATTCATGGAAGAAGGAGACAGAATATATGTATTTGATAGGTATTACCCAAAGAACTGTAATGCTGGCGAGTATCATGAACACACGCACGTGTTTAATTTATATTACCTAAAAGTACATCCGTTGTGGTTTGAAGAAATGCTTGCAAGGGCACTGCACGACAGCTTTGACCAAGGTTTATGCAATTTCGAAATCAAAAAAGCAACACTTAGGGATTATAAGAACAAGTTAGTTGGAGAGATAATTATATCTAATGTTAGTGTTGATAGAAGGCAGATAGATAGCGACTTACCACTTGAAAATTTTGGTGATTTTTATTCTGAAAACAAACAATGTAGACAGAAAATAATCATGCAACTTAATAGGGACGCATATGCAAACGAAAAAAATTACATACGTAATCTGTATAAAAAAATGCAGATAACAGAACTAAAAGATGATAAGGAAGTTGCTAAAATGCTAATAGAAATTTCAAATGATAAACAAGCAAGTATATTCCTTTCAGAGTGCACTGTAACGACTTAATATTTTCTCATTATAGTAAAGCCGTGCACTACAAATAGTTTCTATAAAGACGTGGTTTTATGTACTACTTATGCCACGTCGGCCGTTTATATGTTCCTCTTATGTAATACAAAACCCACAACCAAAGACTCAAAACTGGGAACCGGAAACTAAAAATAATAAAAATGCGGCCGCCGGGATTTTCATATGCTTCATTAACGAAGCAGTTTTTTGTGAACTTTTTTACCTAAAAAAGTTCATTCGAACCCGGGTCACGAGATTGGCAATCTCGAATCCTACCGTTATCCATTTCGACCTTTTCAACACATATATGTTTCTAAAGTCAAAAAGGTCGAGCTCCAAAACAAGTAATCCATGTTTTGGGGTTGCGCTAGCCAGATTCAGTTTTCTGTCCCGCGTTTCGAAACTGGTAACTGAAATTGGCTGGGCCTAGACTACAGCCGCAATAAGAAATAAAGATTTAGAAGTAACAGTTTAAAATTATTCCGCAAAGAAACTATTGAACTGCCGGCGCGCTCTTGTGAATGCAATGGCAAGCGCCTTCTGGGGGTTGCCTAAGAAAACGACGGCTTCCACTGGAAGCTGGAAAAACTCAGACTTGCACATAGAAATAAATAAAAGGATAACAGATGCAATAAACGCATGGCATTTCAGGAAATAATATTGGATCTCCTTAGTCTTGGCACTTACGCAGTTACATTGATGCTTGGAATAACACTTACTAAAAAACTCTACGGTGGTAAGTTTACATCAGCGCTTCCATATCTGCTTGCAGCCATTTTTCTGATATTTTTTGTAAATATCCTAAATATATTTATATTTTTTTGGTTCCCAACAACAGCAACTACCCAGGTGCTAAAGGCAAGCATACAGATAATCGTTATAATAGCCGGTGTAATGCTACTAATGGCATCTTATAAGATATACTTACTCAAATACGCCACTACGGGTTTTTTGAAAAAAATTAGGCACGGTGAAGAAGAATGAGCGAACTAACGGTATTATCCTGGATAATATCACTAACAAAAATGGGTATGTTTGCTGCATTATTCGCCTTTTCAATAGTACTTGCTAGGGTATCGCAGCTAAAGGAGATAAAATTTTTTATATTTGCAACATTGTGTTTTATGCTGAGCTCGATTTTCGAACTTATGAATTCAATAAGCTATTTAGATCAATCATTTGAAGTAGTTGATAAAGATAGTGCAATGCTGCTTGCAAAATTATTTCTAATGATTGCTGGAATATTCTTGTTCCTATTTTTATATAAAGTTAATAAGAATACAAAACAGTATTTGTGATTTGATGGGCCAGGATATAGAATTACCTGAGAAGGGAATAATACTAATTGTTTCAAAATCTAATAATTACCATGAAACAAATAAAAAAATAATAAAAATATTGGTTAATGGTAAAAAGAAAAACTGCATATATATGTCTCTAAACAAACCAAGTTCTGCATTGATAGAAGATTTTAAAGATAGCGCAATAGATATTTCTAAAATATTAATAATAGATTGCGTAACAAAGCTTGCTGGCGAAGAGGTAGAGCGTGCAGGCAATATTATATTTGTAGAATCCCCGCAAAGTCTTACAGAAATGGGTTCAATATTGGAAGGTGCGTTGAAAGGAATGTCTGCAAAGGGTTCTTTTCTATTTCTTGATTCAGTTACTACTATGCTCTTGTATAATTCAACAAAAAGTGTTGCAATGTTTATTCATTTTCTGATCTTAAAAATAAGACATTACGGGATGAGTGGTGTTATAGTTTCTATGGAAGACGAAGGAGAAGCGAAACAGATAATCTCTCAAATAAGTCAGTTCTGCGATTGCAAGATCACTGTGTGATGTATGTCAAAATGGCCGCCATTTTGACAGTTAGTGAATTCCGTAGGAATTCGCTAGATTTAAAATCTTTAACTGTTTTTTAAAATCATGGCGATTATTGAAAGAACACCAAGTGGCGTACCTGGATTTGATAAACTAATTGAGGGTGGCTTTCCAATGGGAAACACCATTCTACTTTCTGGTTCATGTGGTACAGGAAAGAGTATATTTGGTATGCAATTTGTTTATAGCGGGGCAAAAACTTACAGTGAACCAGGAGTTTATATAACGCTTGAACAGAAACCTGAGGATGTAATAAAGGTTATGAAAAACTTTGGTTGGGATGTGGATAATCTATTAAAAAATAAAAAATTAATTGTAACAAAACCAAAAAAAGATAGTTACGAAGCGCTGAAAGAATGCATATTTTCTTCTATTAATGAGATAAAAGCAAAAAGACTTGTTGTTGATTCGCTAGTATTGCTTGGCATGTATTTTAAGGATGAAATAGAAAATAGAAAAGGAATAAGAGATCTGCATCTTTATATAAGAGAATTAAATTGTACCACACTCGCAGTATCTGATATAAAAGAAAGATCAGAATTATATTCTGTAAGCGGTCTTTCAGAATTCATAGTTGATGGCGTTGTTGTGTTGCGCATAATATCAAAAGAAACCGGTGGTGGACATACACGAGCACTGTTCGTTCGAAAAATGCGTGGAACTGACCATAGCTTGGATATATTCCCAATGAAAATAGGAAATACTGGTGTAGAGGTGTTTCCTAATTTAAGGATTTTTGAGCAGGAATATCATCAATAATTATATTCCATATTTTTTTCTATAATCAATAAACATTTCATATGTTTTGTTACTAACATAAACCTTTCCTTCTACAGTTCTATTCTTAAGATGATCAAAAACATCCTTGATAGTTGTTACGCTGTGCACTGGGACTCCAGTTTTATTGGTAAATTCTTCTATTGCACCTAGGCGCACGCCCTTCTCCTGTCGGTCAACAGCAATAACGATACCCACTACTTTGGCTTTTATTATGCGTTCTATTTTATCAACTGCTTCCATCTTTGTTTCTCCAGTTGTAAAAACATCATCAACTACTACCACACGTGCATTAATATCAAGCGCTGCGCCAACAAATGCACTTATATCTCCGTAGGTTTTTTTCTCTTTACGATCAAAGATCCAGGGTTTATTTATTGAAAACTCCTTTTGCAATGCAATGCTAACTGCTACTACAAGCGGAATGCCTTTATACGCTGGCCCATAGACTGCGTCAATATTATTGCCGTAAACCTCATTTATTTTTCTTGCAAAATGCCTTCCTAGTTCGTAGCTTGTTGCGCCATCACATAGTACGCCAGTACTTATGAAAAACGGGCTTTGTCTACCACTTTTAAGCGTGAACTCGCCAAACTTAACCGCGCCGCTTTTAGCTAAAAATTCTATAAAGTCAGTATTCATAATTGTATAAATAATGGAAAAGTTATAATCCTTTGCAGGCTGCATAAAGTTAAAATGCTTTCGAACCATAAAATATAACATGCGATTAAGAAATGGACAAGCTGCAGGTGAAACTTCAGGTCCAAGAAAACCAACTAGTCTAAGACAAGACCCACTCATATCAACGCTACCAGGACGATTCACTATTCTTGAGGAATTAGGAAGAGGTGGAATGGGTGTAGTTTATCGCGCAAAACACGAGTTAACCGGCGGGGAGGTTGCTATAAAGGTGCTCTCATCCACGCTGGCCAGTGATAGTGATTCGGTAAGACGCTTTATAAGAGAGGCACGGGCAGGTACGCTTATAGATAATGACAATATTGTAAGAGTTCTTGATATGGACGTGACAACAGAGGATCGTCTTTTTTTAGTTATGGAATATCTTAAAGGAAAAACATTACAAGAACTAATAGGTGGAAATCAGTTAACTTGGGAACGTGCAAAACCAATTATTTTACAGGTATGCGGCGCACTTGCCGCAGCGCATAAACAAGGAGTAGTTCACAGGGATTTAAAACCTGAGAATATATTTCTAATAGAAAAAAATGGAAGAGGGAATTTCGTTAAAGTACTTGATTTTGGACTTGCAAAGTTTTTAGATTTAGGAAAGGAAAGCGGGCAACTTACTGCTGTAGGTTCCATTTAACGACCAAAGTAATGCAGTAATATTAAATATGCAAATTAATCATCAACCGAAACCGCCTAGCAAGGTATGTTCTGATATCCCACTCCCAGTTGAATCAATAATTTTACGTGCACTGGAAAAAGATCCAAATAATAGATTTCAGAGCATAGAAGACTTAGTAGGAGCAATAAATGAAGATAATGAAGAAAGAACAGTTGTTGAACCTGCGAGGGGGATTGTATCAGATAGCGTGGTTCTTCCACCCACAACAGAAATAATGGAAAGAAGATTAAGACAACCAAGACTATTTATTGTGGGCGCTGCAGCTGCTGCAATTGCAACGTTTGCAACTGTATTCCTATTATTTAAACCAGTACGGACAAATGAATTGAAACAGCCAGTTGAAAGAGCGGAAATAGCAACACCAGAAAGAAGAGAAGAACCGAAACAGGTAATAAAGAAAGATGTAACACTTGTTTTTAGAACAACACCTGGTGGTGCACGTGTTTTTCATAATAACAATGAACTTGGAACAACACCACTAGGCATAGAATTTCAAAAAAGCGATCAGGCAGCCACATTCAAAATAGAATTAAGTGGGCATCGACCACAAGAAGTAACCCTTATTCCGAATTCTGATTTAGAAGTTACTAGATCGCTAGAGAGAGTGGAAAAACCAAGAAGACCAAAAGCTAAAAAAGTTGAGAAAATAAGAATAGTGGATCCGGAATAGCAGTACCCCCAATTTAAAAACATTTCTATACAAATATGGACACATGAGATTAGGTTACGGGGGGCAGCGAAATCAAGCAACAAAGAGCAGAATATTTCCAAAATCCCGTGACTTTCAGTCACGATCTCTTGAAGTACATGGAATTCGTACTTCAAGACTATTAGTGCTTGCTGAAGTTGCTGTAATAGCTTTAGTATCATGTAAAAATATATCATGTAAGAATAAACAAGATTACGACGGAGCGATGCCTGCAGCATCTGAAAGAATTGATCGTATAGTAGATAAATTTGTTACATGTAGAAATTTTGATAATATAAAAAAAGAATTATCTGAATTTGCTAATTATTTAGTAAGAGAGAAAAATGGAATAGCACTTAACGAGGTATATGAAACAATATATGCAAATACGCTGGCTCTTATGAAAAGATCAAAGGATGATAGCAAGCCTTATGTTGACGATTTAACAATGCTTGCGCAGGAGTTTAATCAAAGAAAAACCCATGGAGAAAAAATGGCAATTGTATTCCTTGCCTTGCCAAGATTATTTGAAAGAGAATTGGTTATTCAAATATCAGAACCATTAGGGATTACTATAGAACAGATAAGATTAACTGCTGAGCAAGATTTTTTAAGAATGGTTGAAGCATATAAACCTGAATTAGCAGAATTAATTAGAAAATATTGGTATAAGAAAGATAAATTTATGCCAACTCAAGAAGAACGACTGAAATTTTTTGAAGGATTTGCAAAACTATACCAAACCTAGCTCTTTTGCCTTTACCCTTAAATCTTTATTAGGACGACCTAGGGGTTGTACATTTGTTGCGAAAAATATACTATGAAGACTTTCTTTTTCTTTTAAAATCGCATATACAGCGTGCCCAACAATTGGACTGTTTGCAACACGATACCTTAAATTTTCTAAAGAAAACATGGTTTCAGAAAAAATCTCGTTTGTGATATTTAGAAAACTTATCTCTAGGATATAATTCGCATCAGTTCTGGCTAGAACGGATTCTTTGTGTGGATCATAAGATTCTTTTGCCTTGCTCCTCAATGAGGCTATTAATCTGCTTCTATTAATTCCCATTTTTGCATATAGCACGTTTAATACTACTTCAGTTTGTGAACTTTCTGCGCCAACGATATTATCTAAGGTAAGCAATCCACGTACACAATTAATAACTGGCCCTGCCTCCAATTTATCAAATATTTTATCGTTTTTTTCATAAAAAGCAGTAAGAAAACTTCTCACCTCTGCTGCCTGAAGCTTAGAAAGCTCACCTGTAGAGTTTGCTATTACGTACGGCAGGTATGCCCAAATTCCAGATCTAACTAAAAGATCGTTATCTCTTTTCATAATTTTTACGAGTTGGATGCTTGAATCAAGCAAGTTGCCTAGTGGCATCCTGTCTCGTTCTGCTCTATCAGTAATTGTGGCGCTTAGAGAGGTTAGTGCTAATGCTCCAAAGGCCCTTGCACGCGCAGGGTTTGATTCTGCATACACTGATGCAGCAAGTACAGAAAGTTTAAACCTCAATGCAGGGCTTTTTATTCTTCTAATATCTTCTGTATCAAAACTTTTGAAAAATGCCCTTTGTTGATTTTCTGTTAAATGACCAACGAAATATGCAATAAATATTGGCGGCATTTTTAATATTTGATCAGCAGTTTTTGGATCTATTGCACCATGCATATCAAATAATCTATCTTGGAATCTGACTACTTCCATAAACTTAGGGGTTAGATCTGCAGCTTCACCTAGATTATATGTAACCGTGCGAAATGTTTTCATTGTTACCTGGGTTGGTTTTTCTGGATTTAAAATAAGATTAGAACCATGATTTGCAATAAACATATTGCTAGAATCAAAGAAAAATGCCTTGTCTTTAATATCTACCCTAAGCATTACATGCCCACCATCATCCCATCTACCACCTAATGAATATGATGCAACCAATTGTGCTTTTACTGATACATGCTCTTGCACGTCTACTTGTGCTGCGGCATACATAATCATCTGTCCTAGAATAATAGAGCCTGAGATACAGTTAAATGATCTTTTTGCAGGATCCATAAGCTCTGATGGATCTGAGCTCTGAAGATCATAAGAAATACCAAAACCATTTCTTTGTTGGCCGTCTTTTTCTCTTAATCTGAATTTTTCTGCTATCTGCCCAATTATTTCCTTGAATCGTTCCAATCTTACATTTTCATCTTTTATTGCTGCGCATGCTACAAGCGCATCTTTTACTGCAACTTGCTTGCCACTTAGCTCTATTTTTAGATCGTCTGTTTTTAGGTATTCCCAATACCTCCTGCCCTCTGCTTGCTGATATAGATTTATCGCAGCCTTTGGATCCTTCTTTGCAATTAGATCAAATACCTTTTGCCTAAACTGTTCTAGGCTCTCTGATCTTTTTATAGCATCTCTCATTACTAGGTCAACATGGTCACTAACTCTATTCAGACCTAATCTTACTAAGTCGCTTTTAATCTCTTTAGCTGCTAGTTCTATTTCTGTTTTCTTATATGCTTGTGCCATTATTCAATTACAATTAGAAATGTTTTAATCTCTATTTTCTTATGCGCTTTGCGCCTGCTAAGCGCACTGCTTTAACCATTTCAACCATTTTTGCAGTTGCATTACCTTGTTCGAATGCAGTGCCAACTTGTATTGCAGATGCACCTGCTGTTACAACATTTTTTGCATCCTCTGCACTGCGAATGCCGCCAGCAACTATATATGGCACGTCGAGCACGCTCGCAACTACGCTAACCATCTCCAATGGTACATACCCATCCTTCGGATTACTTCCTGTGTCAGTTATTACAAATCTCATTCCCATATATTGCGCTGCTAATGCAAGCGATGCTGCAAGCTTTGGCTTATCTCGCGGCATTAGATTAACCTCACCGACATGGCCAACTGTTCCGCCAGGCTCAACTACGATATAACCAACAGGTAATGGCTCTATTCCGCATTGCTTAACCATTGGCGCTGCAAGCATCTGTGCTCCGCTTATCCAATATGGATTTCTAGAGTTCAGAAGCGACATGAAATAAACTGCATCTGCGTATTTTGTTACTGTACCAATATTGCCAGGAAACAGTACAACTGGCACGCTAACTACTTGCTTAATCGCTTTAGTTAGATTATCGAGCATCTCGCCCTGCACGCCAGTACTTCCACCTATAAGCACCACATCGCAATCTGCCTGATCTGCTTGCTTTGCAGTTTTTATTGCATCTTCTGGCGATTTATAATCAAGCGGATCAATTAGTGCAAATAGCAAGGCGCCTTTTTTTGCTAACTGTTCATGTATGTATTGTTCTACCTTTCCTGGTTTCATAATTGAGATATTGGTCGCATTGTTTTAAAATATATTCAATTAATGCTTATTCATGCGCATAATGGATATTCTGCTTATTTTCATCCCAATTACTATTTTTCTTAATCTAACGCACGCTGATAGTACATTATTATTCGCTAGTTCACTATTTGCTATTTTACCATTAGCAGCGAAAATGGGTGAGGCAACAGAAGAATTAGCAAAAATATATGGGGGCCATATTGGCGGACTGCTTAATGCAACATTTGGAAACGCTGCAGAACTGATTATTGTACTATTGGCAATTAACAGAGGACTGATAGATTTAGTTAAGGCATCACTTGCCGGAAGCATAATTGGCAATCTACTTTTCGTATTTGGAATTAGTATGTTTATTGGTGGATTAAAATTTAAAGAACAAAAATTTTCAACACATTTAGCTGGTTTGAATTCAACAATGCTCCTGATCGCTTTTATGAGTATAATGATTCCGAGTTTATTTCATTTTGTGCCAGTAGAGCATCGTGGAAACGATGAGCAGTTGCTCAGTATAGCTGTTTCGATCCTTCTAATTTCAATTTATTTGTTAAGTATAGTTTTCTCGCTAAAAACACACGAATATTTATTTAGAAAACAGGAGAAAGAAGAAAAAGCTCACTGGAGTAAAAATTTTGCTATAGGTGTACTGGCGGCATCCACTATCGCTCTGGGAATAATCAGTGAAGTATTTGTTGGGCAGATAGAGCATGTTGCACAAGACTTTGGATTAACTGAATTGTTTATTGGTGGGATTATTGTTGCGTTAGTCGGTAATGCAGCCGAACACGCAGGTGCTATATTCTTCGCATTGAAAAATGATCTTGATTTAAGCGTAAATGTAACTGTTGGTTCCAGCTTGCAGATCGCTTTATTTGTAGCACCTGTTGCTGTGCTAGCTGGTATAGCGCTTGGCCAGCCGATGGACTTGGTATTCACACCATTTGAAGTTATCGCAGTATTCGCAAGCGTGCTTATTGTAAATGAGATATCAACTGATGGTAGATGCAATTGGTTTGAAGGTGCACAGCTAGTTATTATGTATCTTATTATTGCTGTGTTGTTTTATTTTGTGAGATAATTATTTTCTAATTTCTACTGTAACTAGATGATAGGACATAGACTCAGCATATGGCATCTGGTCAAGCTTAAGTGCGCATCTAATAAGGTGTTCGTAGGTTCCAACATCAAGCTCTGCTGCTAAACCTTTGTCTCTAACTACTTCATCAAAATACATAGAAACGTCACTCACTGCGCCAGCCTTTAGGGTTCTTGCCTTTAGATAAAGCTCAACTGTAGTTTTACCAACTATGTTTTGGAGCTCGAGAATTACTGCTAATGCTGCGCAAAAGCGTTTATGATCTGTGCTACCATCACCAAGCAAATTTTCTGCAACTGAAATGCCTGCTTCAGTAGTGGCAAAACGAAAACTCTCTATGTTTAGTTGTAATGGTTCTCTGACAGAAACTAATGCCCTAGCAAGTTTTTCTATTGCATCTAAAATTTGTTGTGGATTTCCAAGCTTATGCATTACCATACTGCCAAAAGCTAATGAATATGCACCTATTGCTTCAGTAGGTACTGGAACTGGTAAAGCAACAAGTGCATCTCCAACAGCAACATGAACAGAAACTGACAAGCGCTTTGTTGGAAGCTCAGTACCGTATGCG
>JAGVWJ010000017.1 GCA_018304385.1 Microcaldota archaeon | reverse complement strand
TCCTAGAGAGATAACTAAAGATGATTTTAGATCTAGTGGGTTAGAAGGTTTAGTAGCTGGACGATATAAAGGCTCTAATTATAAGGTTTTAGTAGAAGCTGGTTATGCTTATTCTGAAGATGAAATAAAGGAGCATGCTAAAACTGGATTTAAAACTGATAAAATTTACCCTTGGGAAATGAACCATGCAAGGGTATATTATAAAAGGGGAATTAGAATAGCTTCCATTAGATGGTTAATTTGGAGATTAAAGAAGAAAGCAAGAGAGATAACTTTTAATGATTTTAATAATAATGGATTAGGTGGGTTAATGCCTTATTACAAAAGCTCTCCTTATGAAGCGCTTTTAGAAGCAGGTCTGGTTACACCAGCAGATGAAGCATATATGCGTAGCTCACATCATACGCATTAAATTGCTCAAGGCAGAAATAATATATCATCCCATGGATGCCTATAGAGCGGCTGCTTTAATCTTTTCTGATCAAACACATGGCCCATGAGACCAATGCTTCTAGCTAATACAAATATGCCATTCAAGTAACCAAGCTCAACTATTTCATCTATCTCTTCTTTTGAAAACTTGCATGAATCAAATAAATCAACAAATAGAACACCTATGCAACCATCAACGTTCAAAATCAGATTATCTGCTTTTTTCAATGTAACCTGCTCAACTGCAAGTGCATAATCAAGATATTTATGTGAAGGAAAAGATTTTGCATATTCCTTAAGCAGCTCAACACGTTTATCTGGATTTTTGGCTGATTTTATTCTATGGCCTATTCCTGGAATAAGCATGCCTTGCTTTTTCATATCTTCAACAAACTGTTCAGCGCTTAATCCTTTATCGCAAGCCTCTTTGAAAAATCTTGCAGCATCATCTATTGCACCACCAAAACGCGGTCCAATTGTAAGCAAACCACTGCATAATGATGAAACAGTATCCTTGCCTGCGCGCGCAGCCACAATTGCATTATGTGCTCCGCTTACTGCAGGTCCGTGATCTGCTGCAATTATAATACACATTTCTATAAACTTGGTTGCATATTCTGGTAATCTTTTCTTAAACCATAATAAAGAGATAACATCACCAATGGAATAATTATTCTCAATAAGCTTGCTCATTGGTATGCCTACATAGTAAGGTTCATCTCCGCGATCATCACTTATCGTGGATATAAAGTTTGTTGGCTTGCGAACAGCTGATTTCTTTACTGCTGCATCATAATCCAATGGAAGCTTAGGTACTTCTGGCTCTTTTTTCGCAGGTAGCTTAAGGCTTGCGAATACTTCTGCTATTTTTTTATCAAAATCCTCAAATGAATTTGGAACTATAACACCAACGTCACGCAATGCCTTATTCTTTGCATCAGCGCTTTCCTCCAGCTTTCCTGTTTTTGCACCTGCATGACCAAATTGCACCTCGCCAGGAAATATCTTGGTGCATGTACCAGAAACCCACATAACTATTGGCTTGGTTATCTTTCCTTTTTTCTTTGCCTCGATTATTGCGTACTCTTCATCTCCGCCAAGCTCACCAAGACCAACAATCATTTTTATCTCAGGATTTTGTTCGAATCTTAGCATGTGCTCCAGCATAGTAGAACCAGGATAGCGGTCTCCGCCAATTGCGATTGCTTCGTAAACACCATCTGTGGTGCGGCCAAGAACATTGCACATTTCATTTGTGAGCCCGCCGCTTTTTGAAACAAATCCAACACTGCCAGCGCGATAAAGCTTGCATGAAATGATATTTTCAATTGTGCCAGCAGTGTTTCCAATGCGGAATGCACCTGCTGCAATGCCGCCAACAGTAGCCGGCCCGATTATAATTTTATTATTTTTCTTTGCAACTGAAATAAGCTGACGTACATCGCGCTCAGGCATGCCCTCAGCAATTATTGCAACTGTTCGTATGGTTTTTGTTTCTAATGCCTCTTTGCTAGATGAATAAGCAGAACGAAATGATGCAAAATTTACCATGACATCTGCATGCGAATGTGCTGTAACTGCATCTGAAATTTTAGAATAAACAGGTATTAATATTTCTTTTGTTCCGAAAAATGCCTTATGATATCCGCTATTGCCAGGATTGATTATTGCTGCAACGCTTGGTTTGCTTCGCTTGCAGATATAATCAAAATCAAGCATGCGCTGTATGGGTGCAACCTTTAGATTATAGATGAATGCCTCTGTATCTCTAGAAAATAGATTATGATTTTCCATTTTAATGACCATTCATTTGTTTTATCGCAAGGTCAACTATTTTAGTCATATGCGTTTCAGGACCGTAAACATCAATAGCTACATTAATCTCATTACCGAGCTCTCTCATCATCTTTAATCCTTCTTCATAATTAGGGCCGCCTCTGCGCACAAATATTTTCATTTTTTGCAAGTGCTCTTTTGATTCACGCAATGCGCGGATTATGCCTTTGAAAGTATTTGCAACATTTGTAAAGTTTGCAACTCCACCGCCGATAAGAAGTGTTCTATCTTCTTGCCCTCCATTTGTCGCCAGCCCAATTACTGTTTTTGCATAATGATATGTTTCTTCTTCGTTTGGATCGCCGCTATACTCGCCATAATTTCCAAGCTCTTTACCATAACCTAGATCAACAACAGTATCTGTATATATAACGCTTGCACCTCCACCTGCAACAAGCAGCCAAATTTTGCCATCTGGATTAAGCACAGTAAGCTTGAGTGATGCTCCTGTTTTATCATCAAGCTCAGCTACGAATTTTTCTTGAGGATATAATTTTCTACCAAATGGTTGTGGAAATTCAAGCCCATTCCATTTGCCTTCGCATTTATGTTCACAGTCATCTAGTTCGCAAACAAAACCAAGTGGATATACTCTCTCTTGCTTATCGAATGCAAGCGGATTCATTTCAATGTATGTGCATCCGAAATCAACATAGTATTTATATAATGCTTTTATGAATGAAACGATTCTTTCTTTTCTTTCTCCAGAAACTGGAAGCCTGGTAGTTATAGATATGTTTTCTATATTCTCATTTATTGGAACTGGTATTTGTATAATTTTATGCCAATGCTCTTCTACATCTACTCCTCCTTTTTCAGAAAATAATATTATATCCTCTTCTCTTTGAGACATTATTGCCAAGAAATACTCATTATCATGCTCAACAAATGGCTCGATTATGAAGTTTGTAAGCACACCTGAGACACTGCCAATCTCAACTGTCTTGCCCATATTTCCTTTAATGGTATGCTCATCAACCTTAGCTACCTCTAGTGAAATGTCATAACCATATTTGGCTAGGTTTGCAGCAAGCATTTTTTTTGCATCATATTCGCGGATTTTTTTTCGTGGAATACTTATCACCTTACATATTCTTTATTATCGCTTCTCCAAATTCCGAACATTTTACCTCTCTCGCTCCATCTGTTTGCCTTGCGAGATCGTATGTAACTGTTTTTTGTTTTATTGTTTCTTCGAAACCTTTTGTGATAAGATCTGCAGCCTCTGTCCATCCCATATACTCAAGCATCATTGCTGCAGATAAAAGAAGCGAACCTGGGTTTACTTTATCCTGGCCAGCATGCTTTGGCGCAGTGCCATGTGTTGCTTCGAAAAATCCATGGCCTGTTACATAATTAATATTGCCACCTGGCGCAATACCTAAACCACCAACCTGCGCTGCTGCTGCATCACTAATATAATCACCATTTAGATTTGGTGTGGCAATAACATCATATTCATCTGGCCTTAGCAATATCTGCTGAAACATGCTATCTGCAATACGATCATTAACTAAAATCTTTCCTTCCTTGCTCGCACCTTGATTCACTTCTTCTTCTGTAACAATTTTATCCCTGAATTTCTCTTTTGCTACTTCATACCCCCATTCGCGGAATGCACCTTCTGTAAACTTCATAATATTTCCTTTATGCATTAGCGTAACTGTTTTTCTATTGTATTTTATTGCGTAATTTATTGCAGCCTCAACAAGACGCTTGGTACGTGTTATGCTCATTGGTTTTATTCCTATTCCAGAATCCTCTGGAATCTTTTTGCCCATTTCATTATTAAGAAAATTAATCATCTTTTTTACTTCTTCAGTACCTTGTTTCCATTCTATGCCAGCGTAAACATCTTCTGTGTTTTCTCTGAATACAACAACATTAAGTTTTTGTGGCTCTTTTACTGGAGCTGGCACGCCATCAAAATAACGAACTGGTCTTACACAGCAGTATAAATCAAGCATCTGCCTCATTGTAACATTAAGGCTTCTATGGCCGCCGCCAACTGGTGTTGTAAGCGGACCTTTTATTGCAACTAGATAATGCTGAACTGCTTTTACAGTATCATCAGGTAAATATGTTTTATATTTGTTAAAACTTTCATCGCCTGCTAAAATTTTAAACCATACAATATGCCTTTTTCCATTGTATGCTTTTTTTACTGCCTCATCTACTACTCTTTTCATAACTGGAGAGATGTCAATGCCTACGCCATCTCCTTCTATTATAGGAATAATTGGATTGTCTGGGACATGCAGTTTGCCACCATTCATATAGATTGCACTGCCTTCTCCAGGTGGTTTTAGATCTGAAAATTCTACTGCCATAATATTTGCCTCCATTTAGTTATTAGCTCATGGCTCACTGCCCAATGCCCATTGCCACAGTTTTTGTAGCATTTTTTGTAAGATTTATCAAGCCGCCTGCCAAAAGCATTTCTGCATTTCTCTTTGTAACATCACACTTTGTTGAAAATTCATACCCTTTTGTAACGTTCTTTACTTGTATTACACCGCCATTATTAACTGCGGATATAATGCCGCCAATTTCAAGAACATCCCCTTGTTCTATTTTATCATAATCCTGCGGATCAATAAATGTAAGTGGAAGTATGCCAAAGTTAAGCAAATTCGCTTTGTGGATTCTTGCAAATTTCTTTGTTATAACTGCCTTAACACCAAGATAAAGTGGTGCGATTGCTGCATGTTCGCGCGAACTTCCTTGTCCATAATTATCTCCACCAACAATTATTCCGCCTTGTTTTTCTTTTGCGCGTGCAACAAATTTTGGATCAACTGCACTAAATACAAATTCGCTTATTGCTGGAATGTTGCTCCTAAGCGGTAATATCTTTGCACCTGCTGGCATAATGTGATCTGTGGTTACATTGTCTCCGACTTTTATGAGTACCTCTTTTGTGAAAGCATTTTCCAATGGCTTCATTTCTGGTAATGGTTTTATATTTGGCCCTCTGATTATCTCAACGCTTTGTTTATCTGCAGGCGGAGGAATTATCATAGAATCATCAATTGCCAATCGCTCTGGCCATTCGATTTTTGGTACTTGCCCGAGTTCGCGCGGATCTGTTATTTCTCCAGTAAGCGCGCATGCAGCACAAACCTCTGGTGATGTAAGATAAACAAATGCATCAGGTGTTCCACATCTTCCTTGGAAATTTCTATTGAACGAACGAACGCTTACTCCTTGGCTTGAAGGTGCCTGACCCATCCCAATACATGGACCGCAAGCGCTTTCCAAAATGCGTGCGCCTGCGCTTATAAGATCTGCGAGTGCGCCATTGCGTGCAATTTGTTCATAAACCTGTTTTGAACCTGGAACAACTGCAAAACTTACATTTGGATGAACTTTCTTGCCTTTCATTATTGTTGCAACTGTCATTAAATCCCTAAACGAGCTATTAGTGCATGAGCCAATAATTACCTGACTTACTTTTGTTCCTTTGAGTTCTTTTACTGGTACGACCATATCTGGCGAATGTGGCTTTGCCATAAGCGGTTCAAGCTTGCTTAAATCTATTTCAATAATCTCGTCATAATCACTATCCCGCTCATCACCATGTGTTTCTACCCATAAATGCTCTCTTGATTGCATCTTTAGATATTGATAAGTAGTTTCATCACTTGGAAAAATGCTTGTTGTTGCACCTAATTCTGCACCCATGTTCGTAATTGTAGAACGCTCCGGTACGCTTAATGTTTTTACAGCTGGACCAAAGTATTCGAATATTTTTCCAACTCCGCCTTTTACTGTTAAGCGCTTTAGCATCTCGAGAATAACATCTTTTGCTGCGCTCCATTCTGGAAGTTTTCCAACAAGTCTTACGCCAATTATTTTTGGCATTTCAAAATAAAATGGACCTCCACCCATTGCGATTGCAACATCTAACCCGCCAGCTCCAATTGCAAGCATGCCTGCGCCCCCGCATGTTGGTGTGTGCGAATCCCCTCCTAACAGTGTTTTGCCTGGTGCAGAAAACCGCTCTAAATGAACCTGATGACAAATACCATTTCCTGGTTTTGAATAGTATGCACCAAATCTCGCTGCAACACTTTGAAGATAAAGGTGATCGTCTGGATTTCTAAAATCAGTTTGAAGCATATTGTGATCAACATAGCTAACTGCAACATCTGTTTTTACTGCTGGGATGTCCATTGCCTCAAATTCCAAAAATGTCATTGTACCTGTTGCATCCTGCGTAAGCGCTTGGTCTATTTTTATTGCTATTTCTTTTCCTCTTGTTAGCTCTGCGGGGGTTGCGCTAGGGGTTTGCCCCTGGCACTCTACCAAATGCGCTCTAATTATTTTCTCAGTTAGACTGGACATTAAACCACCCTTTGAACATTTATTTTTACGCCTGTCGGATAACATAAATATTATAATTAGAATAGAAAGTTAATTCGTATGGTTTTTAAATGTTTACCCATACCCATCCGTCACTTCGGCGAGAAACGAAGTTTATCCGTACACAGTGAAGACTATACTGATATTATTTCTCAGAGGTTGTAATTACGCCATCATTTTCATTTTTATGAGTGGTATTTTTAAATATTCTGTGATATATTATTATATTATGTATATGGGAAGGATACTTTTAGCAGCCCAGGTGACAGCAAGGCAGTATGCCCTAAATCTAGCCTGTTTTCGTGCACAATTTACTAATGAAGGTGCCTTTAGAACAGTTCGTGAAATGCAATATAATCAAACTAATATTCGCTTCGTTGGGGTTAGCCACATTCCTGCTACGTTTGCTCGTTACGCTCCTTTGTTAGAAAATGACATCGCACAGGCTTCAGTTGTCGTACTTGAGGGTGATTCAAAATCGTATCGAAAAATACGATCAAAGTTCGATATTTCTGAAACAGGAATAAAAAAATGGCCAGCTTTTCAATTCTTTCAATCAATCGAACAGTTAGCAACAAAGTTGCACAAAAAAGTTCATTGCTTTGAGCCGGAGACTACCCCAAGATGGAAACTTTTGCTTAGTGGTGTTGCTATATATGGCTTGCCTGTGGCTGTTCCGCTTTTTGCTTTTGCTGACTATCTTCTTGTTGGGTCGACGTTTGCAACAACCGTGATCAAAGCTATAGGTGCTTTAGCAGTTCTTCGTTTTGCAAACATGAAGTTTTTTCTACATGTTGGTGATACATATCGCCGTGATGTTATTGTTGCCTCTAAATTAAAAGATTTTATAGAAAAAGAATCGCCAGAAATCGTGGTTGTTGTTTATGGCACTCACCACATCCCGTCTTTAATGGCGTACCTGCAACATCCCGCACTTTTAGCTTCGCGTATTGAAAAATACATACCCCAACCATAACATAAGGCAAACTTCCAACCCCCCCTCAACTTCTTTTTCGATCCTTCTTTCTTAGGAATCCTTGCATTTTCCCAGCAGCATTTAAATATTCTAGCGCTCTCATTCGCTGGATTTAATAAGTACCTTCTGCAAACCTAAAATATCAGTAAATAAAACCTTGCATCCGTTAACCTCAACTTCCTGGTGCTCGCCTTTATAATAAACGATGAAACCTCTTTTTGGTTTATATCGCTCTATGAATGACCTGAAACTAACAGCTACCTTACCGACAGTTGGGGTTATTTTTACTTCTACAGGAATAATCTCGTTGTCTTTTTCAATTACAAAATCCACTTCTGCCTTGCTTTTCGTAAGCCAGTATTTTACTGTGAACCCCATTTTTAAGATTTCGTTTAATATATAATTTTCAAAAAGCGGACCCTCTTTCTCAAGTGAAATAGGAAACTGATTTGCAATTGCACTTCTCATCCCTGTATCTACAAAATATAATTTTGGATGTTTAATTACTTCACTAAGTTTATTATTAAAAAATGGCTGTAATCTTATAATAAGATAGCTCTTCTCCATTGCATCTAGGTATTTCTTTATCGTCTGGAAAGATATACCAATTTCACGTGAAATATTTTCGTAGATTATTACATTTCCTATAAAATTAGAAAGATATCTTGATGTTTTTTCCAAAGATGAAACGTCCTCAATTGAGAATGTTTTTGCCATATCTTTTAGAATCATCGTCTCAGAAAGGTCCTTGAGAAGAGTTTTCTTAGCTTCTCTTTCTTCAGTAAGAACTACTTTTGGATACCCCCCATATATTACATGCTCTGTTATATTTCTTTGTAGAATTGTTGGAGTAATCTCTTTTTGATTTTTTGATATCAGGAATTCGTTTAGTGAAAATGGGTAGATATTGATTACAGATACCCTACCAACCAGCCATGATAAAACCTCTTTACTCAAAATAATTTGTGAGGACGAAGTTATCCAGATTTTTTTATTTTTGTGTTTGTCTGCCAGATATTTCAGCTTTAGCCCGGCATCTTTGCCATATTGAACCTCATCAATAATAATGATTTTATAATCCTTAATATATTGATTTTCGAATTTTTTAATATCCGCATCAAACAGCTCTCTCGCATCCGGATCATCCAAGCTAATATAAGAGCTATCCGGCCCACTTAGAAGCTTTTTAAGAAAAGTTGTTTTCCCTGTTTGCCGTGGTCCAACTAACGCTACCAGATTGTATATGGAAGAAATTCTTTCGAATTTTTCTTTAACTTCACGTTCGATATACTGATTATCCATGGTATTATATACAATAGAAACATATTTAAATAGCTACTATTCCTAAATTCGACTTTAATAATAGTAGTACCAAAGTTAAACTCGATGTTAAGTTTGGTAAACTGAGCTATTGTACAAAGCGCTGTTGTATCTGACATTTAGCTAGTGCCCATTTTCCTGCATCTGCAACCTCTTGATCTGGATTAGCTGCGAGTTTCATAAGCCAGACATCAAGAAAAGAAATGTTAACGCCCTGCTCTGCTATCCAGCCAACAGTAAATGCTGCATTTTTAATAAGCGCTTCATTACTGCCTCGTGCAAGCCTACGAATTAGAAATAATGCCCTTCTCGATTGTGTTCTAGAATGCACTGCAATATCGCCTAATGCGTCTATTGCAGCTAGGCAAACCGCCTCATCATTATCGCCTAATCTCTTTATAACGTCAACTAAATATGCACGTACGTTCTTTCTTTCATTTAATAATCTGACAACAGCGCAAATGGCTGCGCCTCTATCATCTGCATCATCACTTCTTAGATTTCTTAATACAATTGCACGCTCAGATAATGGATCCGGAAATTGAGCTCTTCGACTAGATCGATCTATAACAATAGGTCTAAGTAGTTGCATAAAATAACAATAAGATTAGAAAGGCATAAAAGCTTTTATTTCAGCTAATAGCCTGTAATATGCATTGCGCTTCTATAAGCGCTGTTTGTATGCCATTGGTTGTTCTAGATAGCTCTAACTTAATTAGCGCTAAACCATTTTCTAAAACCGCCTGCTCGTCCTCATCTCTTCTAGAACGTAAAACAGTTCCGATCATAATTGGCGCGACAATAAGCATAGCAACTTTAGTCATAGTATTTATCACCAACCTTGTTCTTGGATCTGTATTAATTGCTACAATGTGTTGATTATTCTGATCAAATACCTGAACTTTTGCGGTTTTCCATTCTTCAACCTCACTGCGTGAACCATATAATCTACTTGCAAGCAATGCATATTTTGCCGCTTCATTTACGTGACCTAATTCGCCATTAAGAACAGATGCTACTCTCTTTACTCGTGCCTCTCTTATCCTTTCATCTTTTAATCTCATTAAATCTTCAACACTCGGCTTAGTATGAACTAGGGGCCTTAGGAAAGCTGACCTTCGTGCATTCGGGTCCCTGTGAGGGCTACCTCTAACTACTGTATGAGCTAATGTCATGGGATATCACTAATTATAATTGCACAAGCCTTATATTTAAATGTTTCGTTTTATGGATAAAGAGGGATAAATGTTACATAGGTTTAAATAGGTTGTGTGGCGGGCCAATAAACAATTAAATTACATTAATTTATAAATATTTACACACAATAAAAATGTATGAAAAAACTAAATATTAACCAGCTTACTAATAGCCATACCTCTAGAAAACCGCTAGGCAGATTTCTTGCAGGTGCACTTTTAGCTAGTACAATGGGTTGTGCTGCAACGCCAGTATTTGTTCAAAGGCCTGCTGCTATATCAACACATGTTGCCGAACAAAAAAAGAAAACAATTTCTGATGAAGAAATAATAAAACTATTTGAACCAGTAATAAAAATATGGCTTTCTGATGGCCCAGTAGAAGATAGAGTAGAAAAGGGATTTTTAGAATTTGAAAAAGTAGTATCAAATGTAGAAAAATTAGAAGGAGAAGCAAGATTCAAATTCATTGGAGTTGCTGCTGAAATTGGTGATTTAATTAAAATATCTATGATATACAGTGACGGTTTCAAATCACAGCAAGTAGTTGAGGGGCGATACAGCGAAGCTATAAAGGATATGCTTCGTGCTGCATATAAAAGCGATGATATGGCTAGTAACTTAGAACGATTTCATGCAGAAGGCGATACGGTTGAGGAGGATATTAAAAAGGGCAGGAACATTCAAAAACTGGATTATGTGGTAAATATAATTATTGATAAATTTAGAAGAAATCAAATGGCTATTGCTGAGTTGCCAAAGTTAGGAGAAGAAAACTTTCCTTATGCTAGAATAATAAATGCTTTCTTTACTATTTATGGAGAGATAAATTCTGATAAAAGCATAGTTGGCTTACATTTTCCAGAGATAATTATAGATAATAAAAATCCCTATGCTGAACCTGGATTTATATCATTAACCCCTCCATTTGAAAGACCAGTCATCATCAATATTTGGGGATATTACTGCCCACCTTGTCAATACGAAATGACTGGTTTAGAAGCCATTCATGAGACAGGCATGGCTACTGTAATTGGAATTCATGTTAAGCTAACTGGGGATAGGGATTGGAGACAGGCACTAGGAATAACTGTGCCACCAGTAACCTACAGATTAGGAGATATGCCTATGGAGGTTTTGGATTTTATACCAGTTAGAATATTGCCATTTACTATTGTTATTGATCGTTTTGGTGTTGTTAGACATCAATTAATTGGAGCCCATGAAGCAGATGATATTATAGAACGTGTAAGAGAGTTAAGCAAAGAAAAAATATTGTGATCAAATGAGAAGGTTTAGCGCATTAAATGCAACTAGAATATATTGGGCAACAGGTGGGCGTGATTTAAGCCCTCATACTGCAAAGGATGTTTCAGGCGCATTTAAACCTGCACCGGATAGGTCAGAAAAAGTAACTGAATTCAAAAGATGGGTAGATTTGTTTTTTATCAAACAGGGTGGTTACTGCTTAGCGAAAAAGGCATATGCTAATTTTGGAAAAGCAGATGACATAACAGTACTTAAAGAAGATGAAAGAGTGGCACTTGCACGAAAAAAGATTGCAGAATTAATTGCAGAAGGTAAGGCAGAAGAACTTTACGATCAAGGAATGATATTAAGAATAAGATACATTGATTGGGACAATGAACAGAATAGAATAGCTGTAATGAGAAAATTTGTTGAAGTGATAAACGATCCTACTGTCATAAGCAAACTGCATTTTCATGAGTATGGACTAAGTAAATTGTTAGGACACTATAAGGGATCTGTAAAAAGAGCGCTTGCTGAATGCCAGGAACATCAACCTAATTAATGAAACCTTTTTAATCCCTTGTTACCACAATCAATCCATGCATTCTATACTACTAGCTGTTAGACCGCGTGTGCCCAATCCACAAAGCGGCAGAAGTCGTCCTCAGCTTAGCTTAGTTCCAATGCCACCGGATCAGATAGACAAACAAATACAATTCAAACGCTGGCTAGCTTTATTTTTTATAAATAGAGGGAAATATAGGATTACTGAAAAAGGATATACCGAGCTAGCGCCACAAGAAGTAAGACAAAACCTAGAATTCGGAGAACCAGTAAGTGATCGAAAAAGAGAACCAAGATTAGAAGAAAGAAGACAATTAACTAAACAAGAAATAAGAGATGCAGTAGCTAAAACAGTAGCGATAATGCTGGAACAAGAGAAGGCTGAAGAATTATATGATAACGGCCTGATTACAAAACCTGGAAATTTTGATTGGAAAAATAGAGAAGTTAGAGTAACTGTAATAAAAAAACTACTAGAGTTTTTAGATAAAAATCCTAAAGAAATAACTAAAGATGATTTTGAGAGTAATGGATTAAGTGGATTATTATCAAAGCGTTACAAAAATTCTCCTTACCTAGCATTAGTGGAAGCTGGTTATGCTTATTCTTTAGAGGAAATAAAAGAACATGCTAAAAGTGGATTTAAAACTGACAAAATTTATCCTTGGGAGATGAGTAGTGCTCCACATATCTATGAATATAAAGAAAGTAGAATAGCTGCTTGTAAATGGCTAATCTGGAAGATAAAAAAAGATACAAGAGATATAACTGTAGATGATTTTTATAATAATGGATTAGGTGGGTTATTAGGTGAGTATTACAAAAATTCTCCTTATCTAGCATTAGTAGAAGCAGACTATGCTTATTCTCTAGATGAAATAAAAAAGCATGCTAGGACTGGATTTGCAACTGATAAGTTTTATCCTTGGGGGATAGAGAAATCGCCATCTATTTATAAAGATAAAGAAATTAGATTAGTTGCTTGTAAATGGTTAATCTGGAGGTTAGAGAAAGAACCAAAAGAAATAACTTACGATGATTTTCTTAATAATGGATTAGGTGGATTAATAAATCACCATTACAAAAATTCTCCTTATGATGCGCTTCTTGAAGCAGGTCTCGTAACACAAGCAGATGAAGTATATATGCGCAGTTCGCAGCATACCCACTAATAAATAACTTTCCCTCTCGAGTATATTATGAAATTATCTCAACTAGGTTCAGCCCTTAAAATAATGCAAACCGAAGCGCGCGAGCGCAATGCGCCAGTGCTTCGCGTTGAATCAGCTAAAACAACTCCATTTCGAGCCCTAGTTTTTGTTATGCTATCTGCAAGAACAAAGGATGATACAACCTTGCGAGCAGTTGAGCGATTATTCGCAGTTGCTGATACCCCAGAAAAAATCGCAGGACTCAAAACTTCAAAACTCGAAACTTTATTATATGGAGTAGGATTTTATCGAGTTAAATCAAAAAATCTAATTAAAACGTGTAATGTGCTTATTGAAAAGTTTAATTCGCGCGTTCCAGATACACTTGAAGAACTGCTAACTTTGCCTGGGATAGGTAGAAAATCTGCAAATATAGTTTTAGCAAGATGTTTTGGAAAACATGTGATAGGGGTTGATACACATGTACATCGCATAGCAAATCGTTTAGGTTTAGTAAAAACCAAAAAACCAGAGCAGACTGAACAATCACTTATGCGAGTTGTACCAAAGCAATATTTAAGAAGCTTAAACAAGATCTTTGTAGCGTATGGGCAAACAATTTGCCAACCAGTTAGTCCTTGGTGTAGCATTTGTAAAATACGAAATCATTGCCCAAGAATAGGAGTAAAAAGGAGCAGATGAAATGACTGAAGATAAAAAAAAGAAAAAAGAAAGCGAGCCATTTATACAAGTAATTCAAGGCGAAACTAAGAGCGAAGCAGCAAAGAAAAGCATGGATGATATACTAGCAAAACTAGATAGCGCAAAGAAAAAAGCAAAGAAATTTGAGGAATTGGGGTTAGGTTAATGAAAATCGATCTGGTGTTCTTATTCTTGTTTATATTTTTAATTGGCTGTACATCTAGCTCGCCAGAAGAAGAGATAAACGCAAAACTTATGGAAGCTGACAATTACATAAATAATTCGCAATTCGACAAAGCGGAAAATATATACAATGAACTCATAGAAAAATATCCTGACTATGCTGCGCCATACGTCTATAAGGGTGCATTCCTATATGAATATAAAGATGACAAATTAACAGCAGAAAAACTATTTGAAATTTCAATTCAGAAGAAAGACGCTGGTTATGATGGATATCAATGGCTTGGCTTAATTGCAAATAATAAGGGCCAGTACACTAAAGCGATTAACTATCTGGAAAAATCATTAGAAATAGATGATACCCAATCACTCACATACGCGCAAGCCGCCATAGCATATATGGATTCAAATCAGATAGATAAAGGCAGACAGTATGCAAAAAAAGCAATGGATATGGGGTTGGACAAGAAAAATAAAAGAATATTGCTAAGTATAATGGTAAATATTTCAGCTGAAAATATAAATTCAGAGCCTAAAATAACTGAAGGGATACTGGATGATGTGATAAGAGAAGATCAGACGATCGGTGACGCATATGTTGTCAAAGGAATTACCTCTCTAAACAAACGTGATTATACTAATGCGCAAAAATATTACGAGGCGGCATTAGAGAAAGAGCCCAAAAATCCAAATGCTTACGCAAGATTATGTGAACTATTTTATAGCAAAAGAGAGTTCTTAAAATCAGTTGAATACTGTGAGCAGGCGCTTAATATTGATAACAAGAAATCTCTTGCTTATTACTACTCTGCTTTGAATTATGCTGAACTCGGCAACTATCAGAAAGCAGCAGATTCTATAGAAGATACATTAGAACTTGATCCTGATGATCCAGAAAAACAAGTTGCTGCCGGCCAGATATACATAATAAAAGCTGGTGAGCACGCCAAGAAAAATGAAACAGAACAAATGGCACAAGCGCTACTAAGATCTATAGAATTTAACAGGGATCAAACACCAATAGAGGCGTACTGGGCTCTTGCAAATTATTACTATGATAAGACAGATGGTACGAATGCTAAAAAATTCATTGATCTTGCAATTGAGAAAACTAACAAACTTGATAATGTGCAGCAAAGAAGATATATAGAAGTATACGAAAAGGCGAAAAAGATTTACGCTAATGATTTAGGAACTATAAAACAACTGGATGCGATTATTGAAAAACTAAAACCAACAGATGAAACTAAGGATTTACCAGTGAAGGCAGAGGTTTTTGAAAAGTATAGTTATGTAAATAAAACAATTTATCTTGTTCCAATGGATGTTGATAAAAATTTTGCTTTAGACCTTGCTACTATTTTGAATGACAAGTTTAAGTTTAAATTTGAGGTTCTTGAAGTTTCAGAACCCCCAATGAATGCTTACAATAGCCTAAGGAACCAGTATTACGTAGAGATAATAGAGGGCTATCTAAAAGAAGGATATGATGATAGAGACAATGTTTTTGCGATAACCTCTAAGGACATAACTGCTGAAACCACAAATTATGTTTTTGGCAATAGCGATGGTAAAACAGGAGTTGTATCTTATTACAGATTTACAGGAGCCTTCAATAATGAACCAGAGAATGAATCTGAACTATTCAAAAGAACACTTGTTCAATTGATGTCAACCATAGGCAAGGCAAATGGACTAAGCACGGCAGAAAATCCAAAATGTGCATTGGCTTATCCACATAGCTTTGATGAATTTAAAAGAAAAGAGCCGATATTCTGCGGAACAAACCAGGAGGAACTGAAAACAATTTATAAAGATTCGAACTGGATCGACGCTACACCTGAAGAAATAGAAAAGATTGATGGAATTTATAAAAAATATGGACTGGAAAGGTAAAAATTAGAAAAAAAATGTGACAATTAGGTTAACTATCTACGAATTGATTCAGTTGCAGGTTCTTGATTAATAAAAACTCCTGAATCGCGATCATCTAAAACCTTTCTGACTTCTTCTACTAATTGACTTTTACCTAGCACTTTTAGGGCTGAACCTATTGTAAGCTCCCTTATTGAACCCCAGACGCGATCTGCTTCTCCTGAGGATAATCTACCAGCTTTTACTAATATAGATAATACTCGCTGAAGAGTGCGCATATCTAATACTTTATCTGTTTTAACTGCTTGGGCTGTCATGTTATCGGATTTATTATAAAAAGAAAGCTTTAAAATTATTCCACACTCGTGATAAACCTATCAAACCCTTTTTCTTTTATCGCATTTAAAATTTCTTTTGCATGTTTTTCATCTTTTGCTAAAGCAATGCAGCATCCTCCGCCTCCTCCACCAGTTACTTTAGCGCCTAATGCACCGGCACTTAGAGCAGCTTTTATTATTGTTTCATTCTGTTCGATGCTTACACCAATCGCTCTAAGAAGGAATTGATTTTCATTCATTAATTCCCCAATTAGTTTTGTATCACCGCTTGCAAGTGCCTTTTCTCCACGTTTGACAATCTCGCCAGCCTGATCGCAAAGATTTTGAAATTGATCCGGTTCTTCTTCTTTGAATTTTCTTACTTCTGCGACCATCTTTGCAGTTGGCGAACTAATGCCAGTTACTCCAATAACAAAATGCAGCGGAGAACCAATTTTTACTTGTTCGAATTTATTTTCAGCAGGTGTTTTTCCACGGATAAATTTTACTGCACCTCCGTAAGTGGCCATTGTATTATCAATGCCAGAAGGATTTCCATGGAATGCTTTCTCACCTTCATAAGCATAAGCATTAACTTGTTCGTTTCGCAAATTTAATTTATACTCATTGTTAAGAGCACGAACTACTGCAACACAGAAAGCAGCACTGCTGCCAAGTCCTCCAAATGTTGGCAAATCGCCTTTCAAATGAACATGAAAATTTTCTTTAATATTCATTGCTTCGAGCACGTTGCGAATTGATTTCGTTGTTAATTCAGGTATTGTACCTTGCGTATCGCTAGTATACCCGAGCGAATCTGATTTTTTTATTTCAACTATTGCTTTGTTGGTTATACCTAACGCTATCGCTGGTACGCCATAAACAACGAAATGTTCGCTGAAGAGAATTACTTTTCCGTAACCAATCCCAATACTCATAAAATCAGGCTCAGTGCCCACTGCTCATTGCTAACCTTTTGGCTTCCTTCCTTTAACCTTAGGTTTCTTAATATCTGGATATTCATCCATAAGCATTTCTGGAGAAGCATACGGTTTAATGTTAAAACCTTCGCATGTTTTGCAAACAGCGTATGGATTATTTGCATCAACCTGAGAAAGCGCATTAGCAAGCGAACTAAGAGATTTTCTACCTCCGGCTCCTTCCCCACTTTTCATACCGGCAAAATCAAATGATTTATTTACTAGTGTGTGGTTTATTCCTGATAAAATACCTGCGACTTCCCAATCCTGCGTTTTCTCGTCTATGCCTAATTTTTTAGCAGAAAACCAACCTTTACAATTTCCTATAAATGCAATCATATCTTCTGGTTTTTCAACTTCTGGTTTAAAAGATGTGCTTACTACTGGCTTAAATGAAACACCTGCTTTTTTTAGCAGTTGATTTAACAAATAGCTTTCAGCTATAGGAAGCATTGTGGTTTTATTTTGCGCGCCTGGCAAGAGTAAATCACGCTTGAATGATTTTAAAAATTCACAAACAGATTGTAAGCCTTGCCCCGCTTTTATTAACGGATCTATCTTTTTTGTATCAATGCCTGCAAATTGATAAACGTAAGGTTCGATAAATTCTGATAATTCAATAAGTATTGCAGCAATATCATTATTTTGTGCTTCTTTAACATAATAATTCCTATCTGATTTGAAATTTTTATATTCTCCGGTTAAAATAATTTCTTCGCGATCCATTTTTCCAACTCCTTTGGTCTTTATTAGCATAACTCACTAAGAAAAGTGTTTTAAAACTTATAGCTGGAACAGATTTATGCAATTTAAAGAAAATCTTTTATTAGGAGTTATATTAATTGTAATCATCTTTATATCAGGATGTACGATTCCTAGTAATTTGACTGGTCAGAGTCAGAATGCAACTCAACCAGTGTGTAACAAACCATATATACTGGTAGGAACATCTTGCTGTTTAGATACTAACAATAATGACATCTGCGATAGCGATGAGAAAAAATGCCCAGACTCGTGTAATGATAATAATCTTTGCACAAAAGATTATTGTGGATCTGAAACTAATTACATTTGCAAAAATGATATTATTACTCCTTGTTGTGGCAATAATCTATGCGAAAACGGTGAGAGCACTAGCAGCTGTTCAGTTGATTGTAAAGATGCAACAACAAATGTTGAAGATCTGAAAAAAACCGTTGTTTATATACAGTTAGATGGTGAAACCTGTTGTAATGACATAGGCCAAAAAATTCCTTATAACCTTGTAGGTTCAGGTGTAATCATTCCTTCTACTGATGTTCCTAATAATAGTCTTTCTGCTGATGAAAAAGTTGTTGTTACAAATAGGCACGTTGTAGATTGTTTATATACTGGGATCTGCACATTCGGAGCTAATCAGGTAATTACCATTGAAACAACTGATGGTTTTAGGTATAACCCTACAAATGTTTATTATGCCAAGGATGACGTTGATATTGCATTTTTAATATTCAAAAAGAATCCAGGGGATAAATCGAAAGACGCTATTGTAGATAGAGACCATGTTCCAAAGAGCGGTGATGAAGTATACGCGATAGGAAATCCTAGTGGTGGTTCTCTTTGGACAGTTACAAGAGGCATTGTTTCTAATATAGGTAAAGAACCAACTTCTCAAATTCCTGTGGTTCAGACAGACACGGCTATAAATCCAGGTAATAGTGGTGGTGGATTATTTGATAAAGAAAAAGGGAAGTTATTAGGAATAAATACATGGAAATATGTCGGTACTGAAGGAATAGGATACGCAATAGATTCTCGTGAGCTTAAAGATATGGCGGCTACTGCTAATTATTGCGAAGCAGAGAATACAGTACCAATTCAGAATCAATGCATTAATTGTAAGACCGGTGAGGTTTTGTCAGAAGATTTTGAATGCGTAAAATCATGTTATTATGATGACACTCAAGGATCATTTTTCTATTGCTCAAAAGGAACGTATTGTAGCCAAGGTGGATGTTATGAGTCTCCTAATAAGCCATCTAACCCAAATTGTCCAGCAGGATATGTTTATGGCACGGATAAACAATGCCACCCAGAATGCGGGAGCGGTACTTATTGTGTTGGTGAAAATAACTGGTGTTACAACGGAGAGTGTTTAACTTGTAATCCTGGTTATTACCTAGGTGTTGATGGTTATTGTTATTCTGAGTCAGAGTATTATACATCCACCTGCCCATCAGATTACTACTTAGCAACAGATGGATTGTGCTATCCTAATTAAACAAAAACTGAAAATAAAAATGAAGCCCCCGGCGAGAATTGAACTCGCGACCTTGCGATTTCAAGCTTTTAGAGAAAGCTTGACCAAAACAGATAATTCAAGCTATTCTTACAAAAAGCTACCAATCGCACGCTCTACCATTGCTCATTTCGACCTTTTCAACACTTATGTATTCCTAATGTCAAAAAGGTCGAGCTCCCAAACAAGAAAGTTCTGTTTTGGGGTGAGGCCTTAGCCCTTTTTACATTAGATAAATATTAGATTATAAAAGGGCTAGGCTACTGAGCCACAGGGGCAAATAAAAAATATTTAATAACCAGTAACACTTTTAAACGGTTCTTCTGGCCGACCACTTGGATTTTCTTTCCATTGTCTTAATCTTCTTTCTCTTAAATCTAATTCCTGCGCTAAAAGGCTTCTTGCTAACCCAGGGCGCATTTTTGACACATCAGTTCGTAACCTAGCTGTTTCTGCTTCAAAAGTACGCATCATAGTTATATCTAATGCTGTTGGTTTTTGTTTTCTAATTTCATTCATAACAAGATAGTATAGCTAATCTCTTTTAAATCCAGCGAATTCCATTTGAAACACTACTTGTTTTGAAAACCAGCCTTTCCTCTAAGCGGAACAAACATAACTGGCAAAATACGCTGTGTTGTTCTATTTTTATTATCGTATAAAACCAGATTTTGATTCCAACTATTGCCAACTGGTGCAATAAGCCTGCCATCTTTCTTTAATTGTTTTATAAATGGGATATCAAAGCGCAACTCTGGCATTGCAGCAGTAATAATAATTATATCATATGGCGCTTCTTTTTGCCAACCTTCGCTTCCATCCTCGCAAAGTAATGTTAGATTATTTGGTAGAGTATCCGAGATCTTTGCAATATTTTTTCTTGCAAGTGCACATATTTCTGGTACAAGTTCAATAGAAATTACTTTTCCGCGAATACCAACAATATAAGATAGCAAAGCAGCGTTATACCCACTACCTGTTCCAATCTCTAATATTTTCATTCCTGGTTTTACTTCTAATTTGTCAAGCATAAAGCTAACAACTGTTGGCGCAGAGATTGTTTGATCGTAACCAATTGGAAATGCGTTATCACTATAAGCTAGGGACAAATATTCTTTTGACATAAATAAAGCGCGATCTATTGCTAGCATTGCCTTTTCAACTGATTGGCCCTTAAGAAAACCTGTACTTTTTAAACGAGCGACCATTAATTCTAATTCGGACATAATTAGCTTTAGAAGAATATATAGTTAAATTTATTTGTTCATACTCTTTTATAGAGTAATTGGTTATTGGTAGTTGGTAAGCGTGACCAAGAACTAAGAACTAATTACCAAAAACAGTGATAAATATGGCTAAGCAAGCATTTGGTGGAGATGACGATAGCAGCGGGCAGCAACCGCCACAGCAAACAAAAAAACTAGTGCTAGACAAATTTGCCAGTAAACCTGATATGAACATCAGAGATTTATTCTGGGAAATAATAGCAAACTACGCAATGAAAAAACCCTTAACAAAAGAAGAACTAAAGGCCTTAACACATGAGAGAATCGCACTAATAAGAATTGCATTAAGCGTATTAAAGAACCCGCAGAGTGCATATTTTGGATTGGGCAGAAACACTACTGCATTATACTCACTCATGCTTATGCTAGATGGGGAATGGGAGGATGCATTCACAGAGATGATAGTTGGGAGTTATGAAGAAGAAGGAAAGCCTGACACAACGTTAGTTGCAGCAATAAATAAGATAGGTGAAAATGAAAAATATAGAGAACAAATAAAAGAGATATTAAGAAAAATGATGCGCAATCACGATAAGATACAGGCAGTATTGGCTTATCTATCCAAAACAAGTAATAAAGATATTCTACTGGCATTAAAAAAAGAAATAATGATAATTGCAAAAAGTGACATAGAGAAAAATCAGTACTACGCAATGTTAACATTAGCAAAAATAATGGATGAAGAATCAAAAAATGTTTTAATCAGCTTAATTAATCATTGGGATGTTGAAACAAGAAGAACTGCAGTAGATTTATTAAAAAATGATAAGGATCCAAGAGTTATATCATTAGCAAAAAGACAGGTAACAATAGAAAATGATCCGCAGATTAAGAAAGTTCTTGAGAAGATAATAAAAAATGAGGGTAAGCAACCTACACCAGGTGCGGTTTAAAACTTCGAATTATATCCTTAGGGTAGAAATAATCAATGTATAGCGAGTGCTCGAGAATCTTTTCTGGAGTTAGACCATGCTTCATCGCAACAAAAATACTGCTATCAGTAACATGTAAATTCACAACCTTATCAGATATCGTAGATATTATCGAAAGGGACGGATCAAAAAGTTTTGTAGGAGATTGATGGCCGAATAAGATTGGTGCTTTATTAACGAGCATATCCAAGGATTTCAATTTACTATGTACCTCTGGGCAAAGGTCAGCTTTTAAAAACGCATCCTGAAGTGATATCATATTTGTAAGGAGCTCTTTATGATCACCTATAGATTTCCTTGGAAGAATATTTATTTTCCCGTCTGCTTTATAGAAACCAGCATCAGTAAAAACAAGTGCTGCTGGTGCAAATGAAATGTCATTAATAAGCCACATAAGAGAGTTAACAGGAAAATATAACGAAACCCCATTTTTTAATTCGTCATAAAGATCATATTTCGAAAAAGGTAACTCAAAACTCCATTTGTTGCCGCACCCCTTCCTTGCAAGTCCACCAACAGCAAGTTCAGTCTTAAATGATATTTGACTATCTAAACAATGCAATTCCAATCTTCTTCTATTCTTCCCCCGAATATGACCAGTGATGATCTTTTTAGAGGTTTCTCCACACGCCGGGCAAGCGGTTTTTATTATAGGCGGATATGCTTTTTGTATAATTTTCTTAAAAACCTTTAACTGTTTTTGTGAATGTAATTCTAATAACAAATCAAGAAAACTATTTTTTGCCCCATTTTCGCGTATGTCATAGTTAGGCGTAAGGGAAAAAAAGAAAGGGACTTTAGAAATATCTATACTCAAAAACTCTAGGAACTTTTTTATACTCAAATAGCTTTGCAACATCTTTGCTTCATATAAGAAGGATGAATTTTCAACTGCAAAATTTGCATGCTCAATATCTTCAGGCATCCATAAAAGATTTTTAAATATTTTTGCATTTCCTTCTTGCCAGTAATAATCTGGTTTTTTAATATCTATGCATCTTTTTTTGAACTCCTGTAACCCCCATAGTTGATGTTTAGAATAACGATAAGGTTCGATATCATCGGTCATCATACCAATTATTGCAATCTCTGGATTTTCAAGCGCATCAGAAATATCATCCTTTTTTATTGATAAAAGATCGTTCATTATTTTTTCTTTTCTCTTTATGTAATTCAATTTGGAATAAGAATCTAGTGGCAAAGCACTCGCAACGGTAGATAAAAATAGAGACATCAAAAAGTAATCAAGCTCATAAAGAGGCGAGTATGAGTTGCAAATTTCAATCCCAATAAGAATGCTTCTTGTATCGGGCGTTATATTATGTGACTTTGCAATTCTAAATCTATTTTTATATTCTTCAACCTTAAAAAGCTGGTTCGGATTTATGCGGCCATTATGCCCTAGTAATTGGTCTATGAAAACAGTTAGCGCATCTTTATTTCTAAAGACCGCATCATAAAATATTTTCATAGGGCCCATATGCTTTCTCTACATGATTTTTCAACTCCATAATCATGCCTATAGCGTTTATATAGTTGCCATCAAACTCCATCCAATTTGGCAATAATGCAACTTTTTTGAAACCAAGCTTCTTATAAAATTTTATCGCAGGAATGTTTTTTTCTGCTACTTCAATATAAGCATTTACTACTTTTTTTCTTTTCAAACCATTTAACACCAGATACATTAAGATCTTGCCCAAACCAAGCTGACGATAACTTTCTGCTATATATAAACGAATAAACGCATTGCCCCGAACCCGATGCTGAAGGCGCTCTGCCATTGCCTGGCCAATAATATTCTTGCCATGTAAAGCAATCAGATACTCCATAAGCCCCTCTTCTATCTTTTTTTTATGGACCTTTAGTTCGCTTCGTTGCTCATGATGTGTTATCTTTTTATCGCGAGAAATAAATGAGCGCTCTTCTACCAAAGAGTTTATAAAATTAGCAATTTGTTTAACGTTTATGCTACCGTTTAACGGAGCGATTTGTATTTCAGAACCATTTTTTAACTTAACATTATATACTACCATTAGGAAACCCCGCAGGCTTTATATACATATTGCACATGCATTTTTTATAAAGATAGTACATAGCCGTGAGCAATGAGCATTGGGCAGTGAGCCAACTGATGCTTCATTTATATAAGTAAGACACCAGATTGCCGACGCAGCTTAAGAAGGACATTAGACTGCGTCACTATAGAGAATATTAGTAAAACGACGTTTATGTTATAATGAGAAACCAGGAGGAGAATATAGCATGGAATTTATTAAGATACCTCACGAACGAATATCTATACTAATAGGCGAAAAGGGAAAAACCAAAAAAGAGATTGAAAAGGTTTGCGAAGTAACGTTACATGTAGAAGAAGACGGTGAGGTAGAAATAGATGGGGATACAGCGCACACCTACTTTGCAAAGGATGTTGTAAAGGCAATTGGCCGCGGCTTTAGCGTGCGAGAGGCATTAAAGATTACCAGTGATAATTTTGCATTTTATCTTATTGATCTCGATAACTATACAAAAAGCGAGAAGGATATAACGCGTATTAAGGGACGGGTTATTGGCGAAAAAGGAAAGATGAAAAAAGAGATCGAATCAGCAACTGAAAGCTATCTTAGCGTTTATGGAGACACTATTGGAGTAATCTCCAAAATAGATACAATGGAATATGCAAAAGAAGCAATATCTATGCTAATAGATGGCGCACAGCATTCTCGAGTTTTTAATTATCTAGCAAAGATAAGAAGGCAGATAATGGGCGAAAGGTTAAGATAAAGAAAATTCACAAGCATTTAAATATTTTTATTTTCCAATTAGTTTCAACTCCCAGTTGACTACTGCCATTAGCTAGTGGCTTGTAGCTAGTAGCCAAGAGCTAAAGGCCAACTGCTAATAGCTAATAGCTAAAAACAGTGATAACATGCCAGATCAGTTTGTCGGCAGGGCAAAAAAATGCCGACAAATCTCAACATTTCCGGTGAACAAAAATGGTTGATGGAAAAGATTTATTTTCACATTTTCGAGAGCATAGCGTAGCTGAATTCTTCAAGAAAAACAAACAAATGCTTGGATTCAGCGGAAAGGTGCGAAGTCTTACTACTATTGTGCACGAGGCAGTTTCAAATAGCTTGGACGCATGTGAGGAAGCAGGCATTGTTCCTGAAATTAAAGTGGAAGTAAAAGAACTCGGAGAATACCACTATTCTGTAAAAATAGAAGATAATGGATCAGGCATTCCAAAATCACATCTAGGCAAGGCATTAGGGCAAATGCTTGCTGGTACGAAATTCCATAGATATGTTCAGCAACGCGGGCAGCAAGGAATTGGGATTGCAGCAGTTAGTATGTACGCGCTATTAACTACAGCGCAGCATCCGCATGCAATTTCTTATTATAAAGATAAAAAAATATCATGCGAAATTAGTATGGATTTCAAAACAAACAAGGCAGAACTACTTAACCTAATTGAGGAAGACAATAAAGAAGGAAAGCATGGATTAACTTATGAAGCAGAATTCAAGGATGTTGAGTATAAGAAAAGCGATCAGGGAATATTTGAATATTTGCGCAGAACTGCATTAGCAAATCCACATGCGCAAATAACATTAACAGAACCAAATAATGAGACTATTGTTTTTCCACGCGCTATTCAGGAAAATCCGCCAAGACCAAAGGAAATATTACCACACCCACTAGGCGTAGGTGCGCATGATTTGCTTGATTTGGCAAGGGCTCAAAAAGAAAACCGTAAGATAAGTGCGTTTTTACAAAATGCGCTTGCACGATTAAGCGCGAATAAAGTAAGCGAACTGCGCGAAATTGTAAAGGATGTTGATTTTGACAAAAATCCTGCTGATTTAACTTGGGAAGAAGCAGAAAAAATAGTGCAAGGATTCAAACAAGTAAAATGGATTGCACCAGAAACTGATTCTATTGTTCCTATAGGCAAAGAACAAATAGAAAAATCATTTATGAATATTTTTAATCCAGAGGTACTTGCAGTTACTGAACGCAGCCCAAAGGTTTACCAAGGTGGTGTTCCTTTTGCAATAGAGGCAGCAATTGCATTTGGCGGGGGTATAGCAACTGCAGGTAAAAAAGGAGAGATAATGCGATTTGCAAATCGTGTTCCGCTTTTATTTGATGCAGGAGGATGCGCATTAACTGAGGCTACAAAAAGTGTTGATTGGGGAAGATACAATCTAAAACAGTTTGAAGAAGAGCCGATAGTTGTACTTATTAATTTTGTAAGCGTTTATGTGCCATACACTGGCGCAGGCAAGCAGGCTGTTGCACAAGAAGAAGATATAATGGACGAGATAAAAAATGCAGTAATGGAGGCTGCGCGTGAAGTACAAAAATATATAAGTGGAAAGAAGAAGGCGCATGAAATAGAAACAAAAAGAAAAGTAATTTCTAGATATATTGAACAACTTGCTAGTGATGTTACTGATCTTGCAGCAGCTAAAAATAAAAACGAAATTAAAAAGAAGCTGGAAAAAATAATAGAAGAGAAATACTCGCAAGGCGGAGAAGGCGAGGAAGAAAAAGAAGATATTCCTGAACATGAAGAAGAGCGGGTAAAAGAAGACGATGAAAGCGAAGAAGAGTAAAAGAATAGAAAATAGAGTAATAAAATAGAGGTTTGGGATTATGAAAGAAAAAACAAAAAATTTTATTAAAGTATTTTTTATTTTTACATTATTTACTATTATTGGAGCAGAAATAGCAATGACTTTAACTGAGGGAAGATTAGACCAGATGGTTGCAGCAGGTATTGGAGGCGGATTAGGCGGAGTCGTAAGCGCTTACATAATTAAATATATACTTAAATTAGATTTTAATACAGTTATAAAAGAATATTATAAAAAAGATTAAAAAATATAAAAAGGGGATCTTCATGTCTGATAAAACTGCAATAGAAAAATTAGAAGGTCTTGGAAAAAAAATGGTCAAGGAAATTGAAAAGGAAGAAGGCCCAACTTTTGAAACAACATTAAGAACAAAAAGCAATACTATTTATGATGAAGGAGTAGGCTGCCTAAGAATGGGGGATAAAAAAGAACTTAGAAAATTTTTAAGTGTTGCACAAGCACGCACATTTATGCAGACTGTTGCTGTTGCAGCAAAAACCAAGAAATTTATTAAAGAAGATTTACATGCATCTATCAGAAGCTTGTTTTACCAGTTGAAATTTAGTCTTGGAGAGGACATTGATGAAGATATGTTTTCCGAACAACAGGAATCAAATGCGCTAATTGAAGATTTGGAAGTTGCGCTAGGAATTAAGCGAGAGGATTTGCATTTGACAACTGAACGTAAGGGCGTTGTAGCTGGGCCAATAATAATAAAAGATAAATTTGGCGGCGAAGAAAGTACAATTGATGGAACTGCAATGGGAAGGTCTGGCTGGGGCATACCCAGCGATGTTGATAATGATATTGATTTTAAGACAACTGCAAAATATGTTCTTGTTTGCGAAAAAGATGCAATGTGGCAAAGGCTAAATGAGGATAAGTTTTGGAAAAAAGAGAACTGCTTATTAATAACACCAAAAGGTCAGTCATCACGCGGAACAAGACGCTTACTAAGAAAACTTGCAGATAAAAAACTACCAATTTATTGTTTTATGGATTGTGATGCGTGGGGATGGTACATTTATTGGACAATTAAAACAGGGAGCATGAATCTTGCATATCTGGGAATGGATTTTGCAGTTCCTGAAGCAAAATTTATTGGAGTGACAATGGATGATATTGAAGAATTTAAATTTCTGCAGAAGTTAACGATACGAGCAAAGGATGTTGACTTAAAACGCGCAGAGGAGATGCTTGGTTATCCGTGGATAAATAGGCACAAGGAATGGGTAAGAAATCTTAAGCTGGTTGCAAGTACTAAAAAGAAGATAGAGCAGGATGCATTGCAGGGTGAGAGATTAACATTTGTTGGCGAGTATATCAAGCAGAAGATTGAAGGAAAAGAATGGTTACCCTAGGGTTTTCTTATATTTTCTGTTTGCTCTTCGAGCAAATCTCTCGGAAAACTTCGTTTTCCTCGATCTCATTCTTACAAAGACGTCGTACTACTTATGTTTTCTATAGAGACGTGGCTAATATTTTTCTTTTGCCACGCCAATCGATCTAGGGTTTTCTTCTACATAACTTATAAACCCAACAAAAATTACAAAATCTTATAAATTTCTTTATTTATATTACTTTATGGAACAAAAAATCGACGAGATGAAAGTCATAAACGCCAGAAGGCAAGGCTACAGTATTAGGAAAATTTCAGAAATATATGGAATCGCCTATTCAAAAGTACTTGAAATGTTGCATACCACTCAAGTTGATGCTGAAGATAAAGAAGCAGATGCTTATGTTGAAGAAACTATGAAAAAACTAGCAAAACGAAAATAACCAACTTGCTCATTGCTGAAGGCTCACGGCTCAATGCAGTCAGTTACCTATTTCCTGCACAACCCCTTGGCCGCATGCAGCATCCCTGCAAACACCAGGACGATCTTTTGTGCCAACTAGTGTTAGATATCTTCTGAATACATCGCTGCCATAATCTATATCAGGAGCAGGGGGATCTGTACCTGGATTTCTATTCTGGTTAAAAACACAAACCCTAGTGAACTTTATGAAATCTCCTGTACCCATTATATCTCTACAACTGCTGCTTACTAATCCAGGTCCATTTAAATCCCCTGCTAAATCCCCATCAACACCTGAACAGATATATCTAGATGCTGGATCATCTTGTGCTGTACAATCCTCTGGGGTCATTGTTTTTTGGGCATTAAACTGAGTCATCCAACTGGTTGGACCGCCATATTTGCTATATCTTCCGTTATATTTAAGTAATGCAAAATAATAACCTAAGAAATTAACCTTATTAGTATCTAGCTCATCATCAGTAGTAGCATTTAATTCTGCTGCATGATTCTCGGCAAAATCCAGACCTTCATCCAGATATAATCTAAATTTGCTTACGCCATTGCATATATTATGCGAAGGATTAAACGGATTAAACTTACCATCTGTACCTGCGCAATCAAATGCAAGATCTCTTATTTCACGCCCTCTTCTTGTATTTTGCATACCGACATCAGGCATTGCTCGATCTAGATCTGCATCATTGTTATCCCAAAATGGATCGCCTTCTTTCCAATATGGATAAGGTGAATCTATTGTTTGCATTAAACCAAATGCGCAATAGCGCTTTTGTGGGCGACTATCCTCATCGCTAATATCTATCTGGCGCGGTGCAGCAGGGCAAACAGCATCCGGATCATCAACAAGATCATACCCTTTATCATAACAATCTTGATTATATGCAACCTGTGATATGGCACATTTTCCTGCATTTAAATCAGCATAATTTTCATCAACTTCTAATCCACTACTTTCAGTCCAAATTATTGCACGGACCATCATTGCATCTACATCTAGTGGATCTGCAGATGAGGATATTTCAGATTCATATCTACTACACCAACTAGGCTGTGCTCCACCAACGCGCGATCCAACATCAAATGGAAATTCTGTTCCATTTTGATTTGCGCAAGGCTCGCATGTAACCCTTATCTGCTTGCCAGTATCTGGATTTGTTAACGGTGAACCCAGTTCTGGTGTCTCTGGTCTTAGAAAATCTTTATCAGTAAATTTAATCTGTGAATAAAGCTCATAATTGGTTGTTTCTTCACAATAAGCACTGCTTGAATTAGCATAACGCAAGAGCAAATCACCCGTAGGCGCAACCTCTTCTGGTAATTGGCTTGCAGTAATTTTATGTGACTGACACCAGCCAAACCAACTGCGCAAACGATCTTGCGACGCACCAAGCCTGCATGTTGGGCATCTAAGTGGATCTTCAACAGTATTATTATATCGATAAGGCGCAACACCCATTACTCCAGATTGTAAGAATGGAATCAAATAGGTTCCAAAAAACTTTGTATGTGCATTACCCTCAGGATTAGTTGCATTATAAACATTGTATTCTGTCCAGCAACTCTTTGCAAGATCTATTGGATCTTCTTCAAAAAGCATATAAGTAACTAGCGTTGGTTTGTGATATACATCGCGTACATGCCTGCTAAAATTTAATGCCTCATTTGTATAAATATCATCCACCGCGCTCTCGGATGTTCTACAATCTACTTTTGAATATCTTGTATTTATACCATAAGCTACTAAATCTGTTTTTGGTAATGCATCTGGGTATGTATCATATAACCTCTTCAAACCATCTTGGTCATTCATTTTTGGTGCAACAGCAATTAAACAATTTGGACATGCATCTTTCATTTTTATTATCTGTTCACTAACATTATGCAAGATATCATCATTAGAGCTATCAAAATCAACTTCTGTTGTAAAAATAACTGGGCCAGCAGGTTCAGCACCTCCAAACTCTAATGCTATTTGCTCTGCACCAGTAATATTTACATTTTTCCCTTCGCTATATAATAGATATACTGGAATTACGCCTATTTTTAAAAAACATTCCCCTCTTTCCTTTATCGGCATTGGATAACTCTTCATTCTTTCTCCAAATGATTTTGCGTAAAGCCAGCGCACAGTCATATCTAGGCGATCACCGCATTGCTGATTTGCTGGACCAAAATCTGCAAATGTTGCACCTTGGCCAATCATAAACTGCCTAACAGTCCAACCCTTACCGCCTTCAGTAATTACATCAAATTCTCCATCCCCGCTTTGCTCTTTAAGTGCATTGAAATTTGATTGATTGCAGTTTGTTTCAACTTTGCATATACCACCTTTTAATGAAGTAAAATCAGAATAAAAAGAAGATGAAGAATTTGTGCATGTAAAACAATAGCATTGGCCCGGCGTGCATGATTGGAATTGATTATAATCAAAAACACCTTTTGGGGTTCTATCTAATCCTTCTCCATAAACTTGTGAATATTGTCTTACAGAATCAGTGCAGCCTGAAATGAAAAGAAATAGAAATACTAGAAATAATAGATGCAAATGTTTCATGAAGATATATCCACCAGTTTGATTTTTATAGATTTGTTAATTTCCAATTTGCTTACTTTGATGCAAATGCATTATACACCACATCACTCCAAATTCCAAATCCAAAACTGGAAACTGGCAACTGGAAACCAACTGCCCATTGCTCACTGCTCATGGCTCATTGCAGAAACTATACTCTTCCCCTTCTCGCCCAAATAGACCAGCTTGTTGCCCATTTTTTATCTATTGTTCTTCCACCTGGTCTGTAATCTGCATCATATAGTAATGTACTGCATCCTCTGCATACTGTCCCTAAGTATCCGCCAGTTCCGCATCTTGGACATGAGGCTGCAAATACGCTTCTGCCAGGTCTCCATCTCATACCTGGAGCGAATGTAGCTTCTTTCCATGTTGAAGGCTTGAAAAGATTTACCCATGTTTTTGGCTTGAATAAACCTATATCCGCATTAAAGCCAACTGGCGCCCAGTTCATTCTTAATTTTTCAGAGAAATCGCTAGCCATTTTAGCTGCAGTTTCTTTAATAGTTACCTTTTCCCCTCTTTGTTTTCTTTGAGCATAACTCTGTAGTAGCTCGTGTGGAGATAATGATGGTAAAAATGGAATGAAACCTAAACCAGAATGCCATATGAATAGTGCTGGATTAAACCAGGAATATAATGGATTTTGAAGCATGCCAAATCCGCGAAGCTCTTCTTCTGCGCGCATGGCTTTTGCTTCTGCTGCAACTGTTCTTTTTATAGTACCTGTATGCGCTTGACCTGCAACATATTTTTGAGATCTGAAATATGCAGACATCTCACCGCTTCTATATGCTAAATACTCTGCCATAGCCGGATCCAGATGTAGATATGCACGATAGTCATAGTAGCTTCCGCCTGGGTTTGCTTCTCCAGTTCTTGCGCTTGCAAATACACCAACGCGATTAAAGGAAATATCCTGTGGTACTTGCCTTAGCCCGGCAGTAAATTCCCTGCCAGCTAGGTGAGAACGCTCTAAAGAGCTGCCCCATGGCTCAGATATATCTACTTTTTTACCATCGAATCTATCAAAGATTTGGGACTTTAATGCACTACCTACTAAAGGAATTTTACCAACCAGATCTCCAACTGGAGGAATTGGTATCTTAAATGGTAAACTAAATTGGGTGAATGATGCAAGTGGAGACATTGCACGGAATGCCTCACCAAATCTTACATTAGTATAATTCCATGGCTTCATTGGGCTTTCTTTTATATCCCATCTGCTTGGATAACCTTGGATACTCATCTGGAATGCACGTGTTGCTGCTGCAAATGGTATGAACGCTGCCCTTGCTGCTCTTATAGGCAGACCATACTGTACATTAAATATACCCCACTCTGCGCTAGATGCAGCACGATTGAATTTTTGTGAAAACCCTGCTAAAAACCTCTGAACTCTGTTCCCTTCTAGATCTCCTAAACCAACTGCTCCGCCACCCATTTGCCCGCCATATAATGGACGTAGATTATGACGAACTGAGAATGGCTCTGCAGGACCAAAGTGGAAGAAGCTGCCCCATGCCTGATGCGCACCATAACTTGTAGAGTGACGCCATGGATTTCTATCTATTGCATAATCCCATACTATATGATAAGCGCCGTGTGATAATGCTGATGCTTCGTATAAACTTCTTACCTTTGCGCGTTCTGTTGGATCTGCTATGTCTGCTAATACCTCATCCCAGTTTCTTCTGTGTAAGATATCATGCGCCATACGCCAAGATTGTAATCTATAATATTCTGAAAATGGTGTAACGGCATAGCTTGCATTTAATATTGGACCTGCTGAAGCAATAGATATTTTAGATAATGCATCACCTACACCAAGGAAGAAATTTCTTATTGGTTTTAATGCTACCATTGAATCTAAATCGTGTTTGCCTGTGAAAATCCTCCATGCCTGCGGAGCCATTGGAATTGTATCACGCTTTGGAACAACTTGTATGGTGCTTTCGTGCCAATGGCTTTGCCAATCATGCGTAACATTTGCATAACGCCAAAGCACAGCATTGAATACCTTTTCTCTTTCGTAATATTCTTTTGTGCCTTGTGCTACTTCTTCTCTCCATGCCCTTGTTTTTGCTATAAAGCTTCCTCTATCTAGATCTGACCATGTTAATGGGTTTCCTAATGCATCCATTTTTACTTTACGTGGATCTATTTCACCAGCTATTGCATTCCATGCCATTTGAAGCCCAAGTTTCTGTTTTAATTTATCTAGTGCGCCCTCTTCCTTATCACCGAGAACTTTTTGGTCAAACTTTGTTTTTAATCTAGCAAGTAATTCATCTTCATGTGCAGCTAGGGCTTCACCATGTTGCTGTTTAGCCAATAATGTAGCATGCTGCCTTTCATCTTCTTCTGTTATAGCCCCATTTGCACGCAAGGCTTTTCTTTTATTTTCTATTAATTTTTCTAATTCCTTTTGTTTTTCTGTAATTTCTTTTTCGCTAAACTCAGTTAGATTTATCCTAGCACTATTCGGATCGAATTTTCTCCATCTGCCATTCTGATCTTTTATTGCAACATATCCGCCCATTATACGATCATTATCACTAACCTTCATACCTTTGACATATGGAACCATACCACCTTCATATAGCATGACCCAGACTTGCCTGCCACTGCTGATATCTGAATAAGAAACTGGTTTTTCCATATATGCCTTGAAATCTTTTTCATGCTCTCTTAATAATGATAATAATCTGTCCCTATGCCCCTCATCCCTTGCATTAAAACCTCTAACTAACCATTCCATTGTTTCTGCATGTGCTTCTGCACCACCATCTCTCTTACTTAGATAATTAGCAAGTAATGCACGAACTTGAGTAGATAAATCATTTATGCGCGCGCCAGTAACCTCATATGCCTCAGGTGCAAATGAATTTAATCTATTATGCATATCCTTAACTAATTCTCTTCTAACCCATAAATCCCTGGTTTCCATACTGTGGGCTTCAGTTACTACACGAAGTGCTTCTGCATCTGTTAAACCTCTTGCAGTTAGCTGTGCCATTTTATAATCTCTTTGACCTTCCACTATTTTTTCAATTTCAAGATTTAACGCCCCTTCATGTGTTCTTGCCATTTTGTTTTTAACCCACTGACCTAATGCATATGATTCACGGTCACTTGGAGCAAATGCCCAAAGCCTACCCATATCTGCCTTCCAGTGATCTGGATTTGGTTTTAGCTCAATGTTTGTACCAGGCCAGAATACCTGACCTGATCTTTTATCTACACGTGCCATTAAACCCTCTGCATCACCAGCCAGATCCATGAATTTTCTTATTTCTGCAGAGCTGAAACCACGATTTCTTAGTAAATCCGCACCGCCATAAAGTACAAACTGTAATTCATTAATAGTTGCCTTGTTCGGATCAAATGCCTGGCCAAACAATTCTTTAAGCGCTTTCTTTCCTTCTTCTGAAAGCAAATTACGCAATGATTGCACCCCACGCTCGTGCATATCTATTAATCGTTCACCAGTTACTATTCTTCTTGCATACTCATCAGGATTCATACCTGCTTTCATTAAGCTTGCCCTGACATCCTTTGCTAATTCACCGCCACCAAAGGACTTTCTTGCAATATCATTTGCTGCATCTATTACCTCTTGTGTCCTAATTATTTTTCCATGCTCATCGTATTGAATCTTAAGACCTTTTTTCCCCAGCTCTTTCCCTAATTCAGCCAATGGATTAATTGTATAAACTCTGTTTTGCATTTCTGCATGGCTAGCATCCAGTGCCTCTTTAATGCCTTCAGTTGCTCCATACCTCATTCCAATTTCGCCAGTCATTTTCATCTCTATATCGCGAATTATTCTACCTAGTACATAATGCTCAAATGCCTCTTGCTCATTAGGTGTTCTTCCGGCTGTATATCTAAACTGGCGGCCTGCTGCTTCTTCTGCCCCAGGATAAAATGATTCTAAGTGTGCTTGAAGCTCGAATAGTCTTATATGCTCTGGAATTTCTGAAGCCCTTAAATGATTTAATCCTTCTTGCGCTCTGAAAACTGATCCATCTAGGTGAGTTCCTTCTTTTCTCGCAAGTTGGATTAGCTCTGCAAGTTTTTCATGGCTTTCCAAACGAGAACCTAAAATTCTTCTTAGCTCTTCTTCCATTGCCCTAAGCCTTGCAACATCTGCGTGATTGGCACCTGTTCTTTCTAATAAATCTACAAACAATAAACCATGCGGGTCACTAACAATCCCCTCTAATTCTATTCCATATTCTCTATAAAGCTCTTTCATAACATGTCTCATTAGATCGCTATATGCCTCGCGCTCCACAGTATTATATAAATGAGCCATTTTTTGCATTATTGGCGCCTTGCCTCCTACTGCGATATAATCAGGATGTTGTGTTCTAAGCATTTCATATAAGCCATGAACTGCCTTGCCTAAGAAATATTTTTTAACAAGTGATTGATCAGTAGCAAGCCTTTGATCATATTGAGCAAGCTTTTCAAATCCTCTTCCACCGCTGAATCTGTTTGCAATAAATAATCCTGTTTCTGCTACAGCTGCCTTTGCCCATCTGCCTGCAATTGGTACACTACGAATAGCTGAATCAATTATAGGAGGAAATGTATAACTTAATACACTATATCTACCGCCACCGATTGTCTTTCCTAAAACTTGTGATCTTAACCAACCGCTTGTACCTGGTGCAACTCCAACTCCAGTAAGTGTAAGTAACTGTCTGTATAACATTGATCCTTCTGCTTGGTGTTTAAGTTGCTGGGCAAGCATAACATCATGTGCTGTGCCCCTTCTTTCAATATCATTCAACGTTTTAGCTAACAACTCATGCTCTGCCTTACTATAATCATTTACATGCTTGGTTAATAGCGCGCGTATGCTGTGAAGATCACCACCATTTTTAGCGTGAAGTGCACCTAAAGAGTTTGCGAATGTTCTCGCTCTCTCTATCTCATTACCTATGTTCCTCTCAATTGCGTTTAATTTCATGGAACCAGTCATACTAGCAAGCAATGATTTTGTCCCACCGCTTAATCTTGTATCTCTAAGCATGTGTCCAAGCTCACCTGCAAGTATTGCATGCGTTGCCTTCATCTTGTCCAATGTTGTTTTCTTCATTTCAGTATAACCAAATGGACCAAGTATCTGACCGCCTGCTGCAAATGTTTTTGGGCCAGGTAAGCGAGGCTGCGCAATATCTAATAAAGAGATTGGACTCTTGCCACTAAAGTACATTCCAGATAAAAGCATACCAAGCAATGCAGCAAATCCAACATATTTCCAGTAGCGAGGATCAGATGTGCTTAAACCTGTTGGATCGAACAAATTACTTACACCTCGTTCGAATGCATCCACGCCACCAATTTTTTCAGCGCATATTGTGCTTGTTTGCTGCGCGTATCTAAGATTTTGCTCGGGAGTTGGAACAAATGTTGCCCTAAAATTTGTACAAACATTATCATAAAGATCTTGCGGAACAGCGCAAGGTTTGTAGTAATAATCCCTGCCGTTTGCATCAATTTTTTGATCACTTGTAACTAGATTCTCGCATCCAGGGACTGGATCCCATCTTGCGCCTGCCTGATATTCTAATTTTACATTTGCATTTGGAACTGATTCATAATTATTGTTTAATGCATGGCCAACACCAAAACGCGCCATTGCAACGCGCATTGCGCCTAATGGATCGCCTTCGTATTGCTCTGAGAGCGCTCTTAACTCATCATCTGTAAGTCTTGCTGGAGGTGCACTGGGAGGAATATTGAATACACTAACTTCAAAGCCTTTTTCAACTGTATCGCCTTCTCCAGTTTCTGTCTTAGTCATTACAACAACACTTCCTTGTACAGAAGGATTATAACGACCATAAACTGAAGTTCCCGACGGAGATGAACCTGAAGCTGGTGAAGATGAGCCTGGAGAGGGGACTGGATCAACTGCAAAAATCACAGAGATAAAACTAACAAAAACGAGTATGAACAACGCCAACAGCAATATTTTATTCGTGCGCATTTTAAACACCTGATTATAACGCGATTCCAGCCTATTTAAATATAGCAGTTTACTGACATAAAGTTAGCGACGGAAGCGACAAATCACGTAGTTTTTTAATAGTTTTGATCTATTATATTTTTATGAGAGGCATCAATCCATTTACACCTGGTATACAAAAGCCAGAAGAGCTAGTTGGCAGAAAAGAGGAAGTGAATCTGTTTAACAGTTATCTATCTTCAACACTTGCTGGGCAGCCAGTTTTTATGCTTGTTATTGGCACTAAAGGCATTGGAAAAACATCCCTGCTTCGATACTATCAAGCAATTGCAGAAAAAAATAAGGCATTGGCAGTGCTTTTTCGCAGCCATAAAAGCGATGATTTACAACGCTTAATAGATGAACTTGAAAATACAATAAATGAAAAAATATCACTTGGCGCGCTAACAAAAAAATATACAGAATCGCTAAAAAATGTAAAAATCAATGACAATAACTGCGAAAAAACAATGGAAGGGATATATACTGATATGAAAAAGGATCTATCTGCAATTGTTTTTCTTATTGATGATGCACATAACCTCTCAAAAGAATCATTGAGAAGACTAATTAGTTTATTTACAAAACTTGCAGATAAAAAAATACATTATATGCTTGTGCTTTCTAGTAGCGGTGAATTGCATTTACATGAATATAAGGAATTATTTAGACCAATTTATGTCTCAGAGCTCAATCAAAAAGATATAACAGAGCTTATTGAGAAATCGCTTGCGCCCAGCAAGATTAAGGTTGGAGAAGAATGTTTGCATACAATAATTGATGATTCCCAAGGCCACCCACTTGTGCTGTTGACAATTTGCTGGACAATATATGATAAGATAAAAGAAAATGAAAGGATTATTTCCAGAGGGCATTATATCGCTTATTTACCTACAATAATGAGTAATTTATCGCGTGAGCTTTTTGATGATTTATATGAAGAAACATCATCTGGTGAGCGAGAAGTACTAGGGGCATTCGCAAATGGAGAGGCAACTGTTAGTGATGTTGCTGTGCAGCTTAATAAACCATTAAATACAGTTACCACGCTTGTGCTTCGCCTAGCTGAAAGCGGAAACTTAAGAAAAATTGCTAGAGGAAGATATAAAATTTTTAATAGATTGTATGGGAAGTACGTGTTGGGCAGGGGACAGTGAGCCAATTTTATTTCGCCTTAATCCAATCCTCTTCAAAAATTTCTTTGAATTCATTAACAATTTTCTCAGCGCGAATAATTACACTGGCTTCTCGATTTTCACGCATAGCTGAATTGCTAAAATTATGCGAACCAACTAGCACTGCTTTGTCATCTACAATAATGAATTTCGCATGCGTTAAGCGATAATCTTGTGAAGCCCATTTAACATCTATCCCATTGATTTTTAGTTCATTAAATATTCTTTCATTATCGCTGTTGATCACTCGTTTTTCCAAAATAATTCTTATTGTAACGCCTCTATCGCTTGCGCGCTTTAGTGCTTGCAATATTTCGTTGGAAGTAAAAACATACATCTCTATGTCAATGCTGGTTCGCGCAGAATCAATAAATGCAATTATTTCATCTCCATTCTCAGGGGAGAAAATTGTTTGTACTGTAACTGCAGCCATATTCTGGGATAGAAGTACGAATGAGAGTATGCCTGCAGCTACACCTAAAAGAAAGACAAGAATTAGTTTTTTAATTTCTATTTTCATTGAAAAAGGCCTCAATGCAATATTAAAAACATAATTGTTTATATTAATTTTACATAACATTAAAAAAGGGGATATTATGTTTGAAGGAGATAAAAATTGTGGCTTGTGTAGAAAGGGCCTTGGGGATAAGAAAGGAAACTTTGTCGTAAGCCTTAAAGGATATACACACGTTTTCTGTGATAGCTGTTTTGCCAATAAAAAAGACCAGATAAAAATATTTGTAAATGAAAAAGACTAGTTATAACGCTTGGATTAGATTTCAGTACTCAAGATCTTCGTCATCGCGCTTGCGCGCTAGGAGGTATTGCATTTGTCATCAATACTTTTATTTATGATAAGAAGATATTAATAGTTTATTCTAAACAATAACCCCGCCACTTATGCTCCAAAGCATTTCTTGCCAATTCGTTCGTGGTATAAATTTAGCACTAACTATTCTTTCCATTAAATCAAGAATTTCATTCCATTGTCTTAGCAAATTTTCTTGATCATCGCTTTTTTCTTCACAAGCAGCTTTAAAGCGTTCAAATTTTTCTGCTAGTGCTGCATCTTCTTTGAATTTTATAATGCTCATATAAAATGATAATATTCTCCATGACTCTTCCCCTATGGGTCTTTCCCTACTTGTATTGTATACCTCATTAAGATAAGCTAATCTTATCAACATTGGATCAAACATTGCATGAAACCAATCTTCACCTCTAAAATACGGCCGCATGAATAATCTGAAATCATCTCTTGTAAGCCTTAAAGAAACTGCCTGGATTGTTAACTGTGTTTGTGTTTCATCTGAGTTTGCAGAGCCATAATGAGAACTTTGAATATCCCCTATACTTGGTGGAATCATCCAACGTACCTCATACCCAGGATGGCCATGAAAATCAAAATAAACTGGCTCTACCAAATTTTCATCTGGTAGGTTTACAAAGTTTGGCCCAACCATGCCATGCTTAGAAAGAACTGAAACAAGCTCAGCTAATAGCGCATCAGTTATTGAATCACTTGCTCTCCAAATAACCCCGCCATCCAGGACTAAAGATGGATCCACTCCTACACGTTCTTTTGTATCGGCAATAATAATTGCAAGAACTTCTCGCAAATTTTGTTTTGCTTGTTCTAATTCTATTCTACTATGTGTGATTTTTCCAAGTAAGCCTTGAAATGTTAAAAAATGCGTATCAACAATTTCATAACCTTGCGAGCTTAGCACAACTGGATTAAGGGGTGGCGCAGTTCTTCCTATAACAACAAAATGAAATTCAGAATCACCAACAATGTGCCAAGCATATCTTCTTGATTGGATCTTGATCGGAAACTCACATTCATCTTTTGCTAAGATTTCTGTTGCATCCCGCATTTCTTGCTCAACTGCTGGATCAATTGCAACAAAAACATGCGCAGCAGTTTGTTTTTCTGCACGATATATATTTCTTGCTGCGTATAAAATAGTACCTTTATCAAAACCTAATTTACTTAGCTCGCTTTGCGCTCTTTGAATCGCATTGCGATCGAGATTTCTAATTTCATTAAATCTAAGAACAGCCATATTAATCACGAGTTTATTCCTTTCTTCCCCTAGAAATAGCAATAATCGGCCAATACTGCCTTCCTTTTTCAGTATGCTTAATATTTACTAACCCTATCTGCACTCCTTTAGAATTATCTGTATCTGTTACTTCTGTAACTACGCCAATCATTACACCTTTTAATTGATGTGCAACGCAAAATATTCCTACTGCAAAACCTTTAAGCGTTTGATCTACAGTTGCTAATATTCCAACAATTGCACCTTTTACATTATTAACATGATTAAGCAATCCACCAAATGAAAATCCTTTAACCATACCAGTAACTGTATTAAAAACACCTGCAGCATGAAATCCTTTCTGATTCCCATCAACTCTATTTCCAAATCCACTAACTGTTGCGCCTGTTTGATTACCAAGAACCCCATTTCCAAAAACAGAAACACTGATTACTTTTTGATCTGCCCTGCATTCATCAGTGCCAACCTCATTGAACCAGTCAAAATAAAGACCGAACTGGCCTTTGCGTGCTCTATGATCGCCGCCAAATGCAATAGCCATTTGTCTTTCGCTAACTGTATTAACAAGAAGATTAGCAACTATGCCTACCTGGTCACCTCTAACAGTGCTGCCAATACCTGCAAGAATAACACCAACTTGATCCCCATCAACAAAATGTCCGCCAAGACTTACTGAAATGCCAGTTTGATTCCCATATGTTTGATTACTAGTAAGTCCAACATTAATCCAATCCTGGTTGCCTTGAACAACATTAGATGAAAAAGAAAGATTGATTCCTGTTTGGTCTCCTCCAACAGAATTTTTACCACCAATATTAAGACCAACTTGATCTTGTCCTACTGAATTAGATAGCGCAACTGTTATTCCTTTTTGATTGCCGCCAACTTTATTAAAACCTGGGATAATTATTGGAAGTCTTAACAAAACATCAACTGCACCAACAAGTAATTTTAGATGACCATGCATAAGCCATCTGAATCCTTTTGCAATATTCCCCTTTACAAATGGTAGATTTATCACAAAAGCAAGCGTAGCACCAGGTACATTAATGCCAATCTGATCTTTTTGAACTTCATTAATAAAAGACGCATTAAGACCAATCTGATTTCCACCAACTCCGTGATCATCAGCCTTAACCTCGCTTTTAATTGGATGGATATTAAGTCCTACTTGATCCTTGCCTTCTTTTTTATCAACTAGAACTCGACCAACTAGATATTTAGCCATGCCTAATGGACCTTTAGACTTTTCAGTAGGAGGGCTAGATCGATGAGAGAGCATATTTATATTATGCATAGAAGTGTTTTTAAATATGTAAGATTGTGAGTAGACCAATTACCTTAATACCAACGAACAACACTAACTCCAGTTACATATGCAACAATACCATCAAGGCCCTGCCCGAGTTCACCTAATCTTATTCTTAGAGTAAATTCTCCATCTTGGCCTACATTCCGCAGGGTATTATCAATTAGTTGCTCTCCAGCAAGTGTAAGTATATCACTAGATGCACATTGTCTTGCTGCAGCATTTATAGATGGAAATGCAACAGAAACAGGTGATAGACCATCTATGTTAACTAAAACTGGTGCCGGATTATTAGTAATCCCACTGCCAAGTAGTTTCATACTATCTGTGGTATACCCATATCCATATACAACTACTGTTAATCTGGCTAGTTCTGCGCGAGCGGCAAAACGAACTACGATCTCTTCTTCATGACCAGATGCTAAACGAGGGGCTGTATAAGATCCACAAAAACATTCAGCAGGAATTGAAAATGGGCATTGACCATTTGCTTGCTCAATACCATACGCCCAGTATTGACCTTGATCAGCACATTTAAATATCACATGCGCTGCCCCACATTCTTGTTCTCCCTCAATAGCTGGAAAACCACATTGATCAGTTTGCGCATTTTCTGGCATTTCAGTTTGGGTATCTTCAGCAAGCGGTTCATTTAATCTTCCAGATAATTTATTTGGATGAGCAGCTGCTTTACTTGTATTTGAAGAAAAAGAAACGGTCTTATCAACGAGTCGCAATGTTGCAACAGATGTTGGCAAAACAGGCGCTGAACCAGTTGCATCTGCTGATTTAATTCTACTTAATGGTGCTGCTCTTTGTACATTTTCGCCGCCACAAGCAATAGCTGCAACCAATAACACCAATGCAGTTCCCCTTCTAACCATGAAATAACCCTTTTGATAATTTATATAGAAAGAGATTTAAATTAATGTATCAAAATAAAAAATAAAAAAAGAAAAAGAAAAAAATTACAGATTTACCTTCAATCCAAGCTCTTTCTTAAGTTCGCGATAGCGGTTCCTGATTGTTACCTCTGTTACTCCTGCAACATCTGCTACCTCTTTTTGCGTGCGCTTTTCGCCGAACATTGCGCTTGCAATATATAATGCAGCAGCTGCTACACCGGTTGGACCTCTACCTGAAATCAAACCTTTACGCAATGATTTATTAATTAGCTTAATTGCTTCTTCCTGTACTGAACCGCCTAAGCGTAATGCAGTTGCGAATTTAGGTACGTATTGCGAAGGATTGGTTAATGGAACATCAACATTCAATTCTATTTTCAAGAATCTGTATGCGCGTCCTATTTCTTTCTTCTCAATACCGCTCGCCTTTGATATTTCGTCTAATGTTCTTGGAATACCTTGTATTCTGCAGATTGCACTATATAGCAATGCTGCGCTTTCTTTAATATTTTCTGGTAATCCTAAGCTGCTTGCAACGCGATCTAGCTCTGCCAATGCAATTACTAGATTGCGCTCCATAGAAGTAGCTATGCTAACGCGCTTGTGCCATTTTCTTATTCTATAGAGCTGTGCCTGTTTTTTTGGTGATATCTTTGCACCACGAATATCTCTATTATATTGATCAATTTCTGTAACTAAACCTTTGTTTGGACGCATATATTTTATTGGCGCACCGCCTCTTGCACGCTTGCCTTTTTGCTCTGCATCGAATGCACGCCACTCTGGACCCATATCTTCGATGTTTTCTGCGATTATTAATCCACAGCTGCCACAAAGCAATTCACCACGTTCATAATCTTTAATAATACGTTTACCGCCGCATTCTGGGCATTTTGCTGCTGTTGCCTGAACACTTACTGTTTTTCCAATCATATTTGCTGTTTTCCCAATCATTTAACCACCTTCTCAAAAACCTAATATTGAAATATCATTACCAGCTAGCATTACTGCTGGGCGAAAAAACTCAGAACGTTGAAATATCTTAGAAACCAAGCAATTCACTCTTTGATTCTCGTCGGAGAGACTAATTAGTTTTTTAAAGCTTTGCATAGTTTTTATGCATAGAAAGGTTTATAAATACTCCTATTTTTTAGTTATATTTCGACAAAAGACGTGGATATATCTAGGGGATAGTTCCTTTTTGAACTTCCCAATTACCAACATCGCCAAGACGCTTTATTGTAACTGTTTCATGAGGCAAGCGAGAGGTCAATATACCATTAACTAATCGCAGAGCTTTCAAATCAGTTGGAATTAAAGACGCTACACTACTTATAGTCAATGGGCTCTCTCGGATTTCTTCAACAACAGCCGCTGCTGCAACCCAACCTTCAAGAGAAACCAAATCTGGCGTATAAACTGCACAACTAGGGCCATCAGCATGATAATATGGTGGAAGAATGTACTCCCTTAATCCAATGCTTGCAACCTGTAGGGTAAATGGTGCTGGTACAGTTAAACCAAGCTCAGTATATCGAAAAGATTCTGGATAACCTAACAATTCATGAGGAAATGTTACAAACTCTAACGAAGCTAGTACACGTGAAACCTGATCTGGTGTGATTGAAAAACCTAATATTCTTGATAATATTGACGAGGTGGCATTGGGGTCGTGAATATAAAAACCTGCCCTGCCACCTTCATTGTAATCAAAGCCATCAGAGCGTGCTATTAAAAATATATCAAGACCAGCACCACGAGCTAAAGCACGCCTATAGGGCGATTGAAGAAGACAATTCAGTGCTTCACTATTACAAATTGTAAGCGGTTTAATACCTAAGACCGTACATGCTACTTCAAGATCAAAATCCTTTCTAAGATATGCTGCTAGCCTAGATATTAATGGCCTTTCTTTTAGCCCTCGACCCTTTATTGGATGCTTAAATCTAATAGGGACTAGGTAACTTTCCGGTGGCTTTGTAAGCGGCAAAGCACGAATCAGCTCATAAGAGTCTCTAAAATATCGCTTAAATCGTTCTTCAGCACGAGGAAAATGAGGGAGCACACGCTCTCGAAAAACAGTTTTGCATGCTTCAAAATGTGTTGCCATATACTAATTTATGTGGAGAACAATTTTAAAGCCTTACTAAAAGTTCGCTCATTGTAAAAACTTTATCCTTTAAGGCAGGAATTAGAACAAAATCTTTTTTATTTTCTGTAACTACGTACTGCGCACTTATCTCTAAAGCAGTAGCTGCTATTGCAGCATCTTGAAATTCTATAAACATTTTGTTGGATCTCAAAAATGCAAGAATCTCGCCAGTTCTAAATGCGATATCAGCATTAAAATCAACCCACTTAAATTGACCTAAAAGAGATAACGCATTTGCTCTTGCTTGCTCAAAATCTTTTCTAAGATAGACTCCAGTCATTAACTCTGAGACTGTTATCGCACTGATAAAAAAGCTAAAGTTCTGCTCTATTAGTTTCTTACCTAGACTTATCGCCATAGGATTTTTTCTTTCCGCTTGTATTAAGAATGAGGTATCAAAAACAATATTCATTATTTCACTCAATTATTCCAAGTCTCTTAAATCTTTTAGTAGTGTCACCACGAATTTCTCTTAATATTTTTTCAAAATTCTCTGGTAAAAAGCTGCCTATTTTATCCCAAATCGTAGGGTCTTTTTTTGAGATTGTTACAGTAGTACCTACTACGTTAATAATTACCTGATCCCCCTCATGTATATCTAACATCTCTCTTACCTCTTTTGGTAAAGTAATTTGACCATGGCGTGTAACAAAGTTGCTCATGGGTATTACTATTAATAATAGTATTTATAAATATTACTAATTTTTTTAGTAATTATCAATCACAATGCCTAACCCGCGCTCCTTATAGCTTCTACTAACGAGCCAGTACAATATGTAAATGCACTTTGACTATTAAAACTAGTTATAGCATCAAATCCACTGAGCGTTGTTTTTGGGAACTTGCAGGTCATATCTTTATCTGCAAACGTTGGAACTTGGGATGCAGTAACTTTAAAGTAGACTACACAATTATCGCCATCATATCCCTTAGACTCCTCATATGCTGTAATTGCACCAGTAGAAGAAGTTACTGTAACCTTGGCTAATGCACAGTTTTGTGCAGCATCTTCAAAGCATTTCTCATCAGTTCCACAATCTTTTACAACTAAAGAGGCTTTTGGCTCGTGGAAACAACCAGCAATAAATACTGCTAGAGCAAATGCAAATAATAGTATTTTATTCATGTGATAGGCTTCGATGTCAATATTTATAAATATTCTGAAATGCGATTATCGTCTGTGTTTGTGATATCTCATTAAAAGTACGCAGGTGTTTTAACACGAATTTATCAAGCTCATCTACGTCTGCGATACGTATTTTTAATATTAGATCGAATTCACCTGTGATAGCAGATCCGTCTTCTACAAGATCGTGCTTTATTATGTGGTGCAACAATGTAATGTGATCAGTCTTAGGCATTGCCTTTATCAAAACATACGCAACCATGTTTCTACCTAATTTTGCTTTATCTATTACTATCGTGTATTTCTTGATTACACCTTCCGCACGAAGCCGCTTGATTCTATTGTGCACTGTAGCTACAGCTATGCCAGTTCTTTTTGCTATTTGCTGAATAGAAAGTGATGAATTTTCCTTAAGTACTTGTAGAATTGCATCATCTTTATGGTCAAAATGCATTTTTATCTCATTGGATTGGCTCATAGTTGAATATATATTCAGGAATATTTAAAAATCTTAGCTATTTATGTAGATTTGTTCTAGTTTTTAATAAATATATTTATAAAGAAGCTATTAGCAGTGCTAGTTCTGGATGAATATGGGTATAAAGAGGTGAAAAACATGAAACTACAGATAAAGAACTGGAGACCGATGCTGCCAAAGCCATTAGGCAAACC
>JAGVWJ010000038.1 GCA_018304385.1 Microcaldota archaeon | reverse complement strand
GGCACTGATGATTTTGTTATAAGTTCCAAAACCGAATGTTGAATCCAAACTGCTTCTTATCTTAGACATATCTCCAGTAAGATGTACCTCTGCAATTGCCTCATCACCAACAAGTTTTGCTAAATAATAGATCGAGCGTGTATACTCTGAGTAGAATGGATAATCTGGTTGGACGGCTCTATGGCGAACTGCGCGTTGCGTTAAATATTCCGTCATTCCTTCTACTAACCAGGGTTCTGGTAAACTCTCTTTTCTAAAGGCGCTAGTAATATAGTGAAATGTTTCGTGTGTGTATAGTGCTGTTAGATTATCGGTTCCTTTGTAATTTTCGTAATCCTTATCTCGTATTACAACAACGTTTGCACCTTGCCCGTAATAAGCAAGTGTGCTATCTTTACCTTGTATTGTGTTTACATACTCTGTATTCGCAACAACGAAAAATGGTGGGAAGCGCTCTAGGAAAAAGTTAAGTTTAGTTAATATATGGGGCTGTGTTCCAAATACAGCAGAAGTAATGTATGTATTTGGATTATAACCCTCGCCAGCCTGCTGGACCTCTATTTCATCTGCAACTTTTTTAAAATCCTTGACTATGTCTTTTGCAGTTGCAACAGTATGACAATAGAATGCACTAAAAATATCACCCCAGCCAATTGATGCTGGTGGAAGATAACCGGATCTGGGTTTTTCGGAAGCGATCTTTTGCTGCCTTGTTAACGCAACTTCGTTTAAGAAACCAATGAGTTCTTTTTTAAGTAGAACTAATGCTTCATCCACAGTCCTAGCAACTTTCAGATTATATGGCCCCTTTTCTAATAGTTCTTCTTTCTTGAACCCCATATTTTAATTCTCCACCAAATCTTTAAATATGTTACTGATTATTAAATAATAAGGTGGGAAATTGAAACGAATTATTATTCTATTATTAATTGCCAGTTTACTTTTTGGTTGCATTAAAGGTAGTGTGCCTACTGAGAAAAATGAAACAAAAAATGAAAGTATAAAAATAAATGAAACAAAAGTAGAAACACTACCAAAAGAGAAAGTTGTAGAAGCTAAACCAAAAGAACGCTTTCTACCCTGGGAAACTGGATTTAAGGATTTGAATTCTTTTTATTTGAATTATTACTATGTTAAATCAGGTTATATTGATGGAATTGAAAAATATGGGTCAGTAGAAGCAATTCCAGAGCAGCCAAGTAATGGGATAATTAAGATTTGGTTTTTGAAAAAAGGTGCATTAGTGCGCATAGATCGCTATGATGAGGATTATTTAGGTAAAGGTTTTTGTAAAGGATCGCCAACTGAATTTATGGAATATGAAGGTAAGAAATATGCATTAGTTGGCAGGGAGTTTTATAGAGACATTACACTAAAGCAATGGCAGCATGCTATCATAACTAAGACGATAAGTAATGGCAGTAGTGAGGAGTGGAACTGTGAAATGGAATTTAGCTCTGGGTTAGTTGCTAATGAAATCAACAATGGTGCAGAAGCAATTGAAGCTGTTTATAATTTATATGCGAACAAATATGCAAAACCTAACTACTATAGAAGTGAGGAAGAATATGATAAGGAAGTTGAACAAGTGAAAAGGGATTATGATGAATATTATGCACGGGATGGCGCAAGATACGTGAAGGAAACAAATACTCTACAGCGGACCGAGCAATTTGCAGACCGAGAGGTAGTTAAATTTTATGTTACTAAAGATTGGAATGGATATGGTTATGAATTACGAGATAAAAAACTTGGGTTAGGTTTAGCTTTCTATATTGAGAAATTTAAAGATATAAAATTAGAGAAAGAATTTTTAGTTTATAAGCTTGTTGAATTTGATGAAGAATTTGATAAATCTGTTTTTGATTTAGGTTGATTTCAGATATGCTACAGCATTCTTAAATATCTTTAATCCTTGTGCCTCACTTATTCTGCTGTTTGGCCAGAACGGCGCATTTGTAATTTCACTAAACGCCTCTGGGTGCGGCATCATACCATAAACCCTGCCACTAGGATCGCAAATACCTGCAATGTTTCCTATGCTACCATTTGGGTTATGTGGATAACCAGCTAGCTTGCTTTGTTCATCGCAATATTGTGCAGTAATTAGGTTCTTTTCTGCTAGCTCTCGAAGAATTTCATCTACTGGCAAAAACTTTCCTTCACCATGGCGTACTGGCAACCATAGATAGTCAATGCCTTTTGTAAAAACACATGGAGAATTAGGATTTATTTTTAATCTGACCCAACGGTCTTCAAACTTGCCAGATTCGTTAACAGTAAGCGTAACACGCTGATTAAAATCTGGATAAGGCAATAGCCCCATTTTCACGAGCACTTGAAACCCATTGCATATGCCAAGTACGAGCTTGCCTGCATTGATAAAGCTTTGAAGATGATATTTTATTTTAATTAGTTTATTTGCAAATACCTTGCCAGAGCCTAGATCATCGCCAAAAGAGAAACCACCTGGAATTATTAGTAGATTATAATTCTCTAAAAGCAAGGGATTTTCCAGAAGTTCATTAACATGCACGATACTGGCTGAGCCACCTACCTTTTCAAAGCTAAGCTTACTCTCTTTTTCGCAATTAATTCCATAGCCCGTAAGTACTAATGCTTTTGGATCCATAAATATAATTTACAGGGAAAATTCTAAAAACTATAGCTCTTCGATGCTTTCGCAGCAAACCTTGTAAATTGTTACAGATTTTTTAAATCTCTTGAAAAAGAAATCCATAATCCGCTCTTGATTACCTTCAACAACTATTGTTGATTTAGTAATAAATGCAGTTTTGGGAAGCGCTAGCTTTGCTAAATGATAGTAGAAAACTCGCTTAACACGATTAAATTCACGTTTGTTTTTTGCTTTTAAATCATAGAGGTAGAGGATTTGCATAAATGGGTTAACTTCTTAAAGAATTTAAATGTAACTAAGGTTACAATTATATGAATTAAAAGATGTAAAAAGACGGAAACACATGTTTATAAAGATTTTGATATATAATATGGTAAAAGGTGATGTTAATGACAAGTAGAATAACTCTTCGACCAACTGCAGGAAGTAGAGATGAAAGCGCTCTGAAAAGAGTAATGCCAGTAACTGATGCAGACATAGAAGCAATGAGGAGATTAGGGGCATTCAAACTAGTTGTTCAACAGGCATTAAATGATCGCAAACCAACACCAGTTCTAGTACTCAAGGGACCTGCAAGCGATAGCCCTGTTTTTGGAATTTGCAAAGGATATGACGGTTACCAAGTGATATTACAAACTCCTGAAACTGAAACGCCTGGTTTCTCTGTTGTTGGTGACAGAAATCCTGAATTAGAGGCTGCAAGAATTAAACAATTCAAACTAGATATTGTAGCTGCTGCAAGAAATGAAATCCCTAATCGTGATGTAGAAGAAGCAATAGAAACAATGAGAAGAAATAAACTAAGGATGTTCTTGCCAGTTCATCAACTTGCAACTGGAGATGTAATTGCAAGATTAATAGGATTGCAGCCAGCAGCTTTAGCAAGTGAAACAGTAGCCATGCAATAATAAGGTCTTGTTATGATTACAGTACAAACTGCAAGGTCCGATAATGGCCATTCTGGAACTAGATGGGCTATTAGGGCAAGTCCAATTGTAGATACTCCTAATCCAATTAGATACAAACCTGGAAGAGTAGGGATATTTGAATGGGGTTTAAGATCAACCCTTAATAAAGAAGCTGCTAACCATGGTATTGGAAAAAATTATGATGGTTATAGAATAATATGGATTTCTGGTGAAGGATTTAAATTTTTCTATGCTGGCGCACTTCATGATGGAAAGCTCACTCATGCTGATTTCAAAGGTATAAAAAGAGAAGGAAAAGTATTACAATTTCAGCTGGATATTTTAGATGCAGCAAAAAATAATAGAGAAGTTGTAATGTTTGTAGAACGATATGGGCAAGAAATAGGTTTGTTATGAGAAATCACATTATTATATAGTTTTATAAATCCGCCCCACCCCATAATACTTATGAAAAAATTACTTATTTTATCCGGACTTGTTTTTATTTTAATTTTGTTTTTTGGATGCGCAACGCAGCAAAAAACTGAAGAAAAAGGTGCAACTAAATCTGCATTAAAAGTACCTGAGTATATACCACAAGTAGAACCAACAACCACTCAGTCAGAAGAAACAGAAGCTGAATTGCGTGCAGCAACTGCAATAAGTAGGTCATTAAAAGTCAGGGTTATCCAAAGTAATGGTTTCACTTATGTTGCAGATGGATCAACTACAACTACTAGAGAAACAGAAGCTAGAGGATATGTGAAAATCACCTGTGATGAACCGAAATGTTTCAAAACAAGCAAGGGAAATGGTAGGGAGTTAAGAGTGCTGGCAAGTATTTCATCTACAGATAGAACAACGAGCTTAACTAGCTCTATGGATTCTGGGTTCAGTCGAACGCTAAAAATAGGGGATGTTATGCTAAAGCTCAACGGGGCCCCTCAAAGATGGATTTTGGCCCCGTTTAGTCCAAATAAGAAAACAATAACTTCTACTAACCCATTTACTTGCCAATATATAGAACTTGGAGGAGGAGGATTCACTTATGCTGCAGATGGTTCAACTACAGTTACTAGAGAAACAAGTGCAACAGCGTATGTAAAATGCTCAGCGAGTTTAACAAACAGCTTTTTAGTTGGAACTAAAAAAGGCACAGAGATACGCGTACTTTTATTAACAAGTGGGCATGATGATGATTTAAGTTTAATGGATTCTGGATTCTCAAGAGATCTCCGTGAGGGAGATATTATGTTAAAATTAGAAAATACACCTGAGAGATGGGTTCTTCTAGACCCGAATGAAGAGATAAGATAACTACTTAACTAATCTAAACTTAAACCCGTAATGAATCAATCCTTCTGGATCATCCCTTTGGATAACTCGAAATACTGCCTCGACCTTATTGCCTATTGCCACGTCTTTCGCATGCGCATTAACTATTTGTGTAGTTAGTTTTGGGCCTTCCTCTAATTCGATAATTGCTAGAACATATGGTGCCTGATCTTCAAAGCCAGCAGGTGGTGCAAATATTTCTGTAAAAGAAAATATCTTACCTTTTCCTTTGTATTGCGTTTCTTCTATTTTTCCTTTTCGTCTGCATTTTGGGCAGATATTACGCTTAGGGAAATAATTAGTTTTACAATTAGTACATTTCGTACCTAGTAATCTATATCTTTCTGGAATTCTTCTCCATGTTAACGGGATGCTTTGTTATTTCGCATATTTGCTTAACGCCTGTTGCGCCAACAGGATGACCGCATGCCTTTAATCCACCAGAGGTATTAACTGCTATTTCACTGTCGAGCGCTGTTTTTCCATCTAATGTTGCTTTTCCACCTTCTCCTTTTTTATAAAATCCTAAATCTTCTATAGCCATTATCTCAGCAATAGTAAAGCAATCATGAACTTCAGCAACATCAATATCTTTTGTTGTTAGTTTTGCTTGTTCAAATGCATGCTTAGCAGCTACCTTTGTTGCATATAACTCGCTTAAACTAGCACGAGAATGTAATGCAATATGATCGCTTGCTTGCGCAGATGCAATTATTTCTATAGGCTGTTCACAATATTTTTTCGCAATATCTAATGGTGCAAGCACAACCGCAGCAGCTCCATCTGTAATCGGAGAACAATCAAATACTTTTAATGGATCTGCGATCATTTTTGATTTCAAAACCTGATCAATTGTTATTTCATTTTGATATTGCGCATATTTATTTTTTGCACCATTTTTATGATTCTTAACAGCAACGCTTGCAAGCATTTCAGCAGTTGTTTTATACTCGTACATGTGCCTGCGGGCCATCATTGCATATAACCCAGGAAATGTTGCACCTAAAAATAATTCCCACTCCTGATCTCCTGCGCCTCCAAGAATATCGCTAACTTCAGCAACATCTAGATCAGTCATTTTTTCTACGCCGCCAACAACTACAATATCATGCATACCGCTTGCAACTGCCATGTAACCTTGACGAAATGCTAATCCACCGCTTGCACAAGCGCCTTCAACACGCGTTATAGGAATTGGGGTGAGGCCCATATGATCTGCAAGCAATGCGCCAATGTGCTCTTGGCCAACTAACCTGCCAGAGGCCATTGTTCCAACATAACCTGCTTGAATCTCTTCACCATGGATATTTGCATCCTCTATCGCGCGTAGACCTGCTTTTATAACTAAATCGCGGAATCCTTCGTTCCAATGCTCGCCGAATTTTGTCATCCCAACTCCAATTACTGCTACAGGTCTCATAAATTATCACTGCCTTGAGCCTTGGGCCATGGGCCGTGAGCCGACAAATAAAAAGAACCTTGCACACTGCTCATTGCTCAATGCTCATTGTTAATAGTTATTAAAATCATTTTATAAATATAGCGAAATCACTGGCGACAAACGACGTAATTAGCCTCTAGGTGGTTCTACTAATGGCTGCATTTCTTTCATATGAAATCTCGCTTCTAAGCGATCTATTAGCAATAGCAATTCCGTCAGCATGTCTTTTTTGCCTTTGTGTAATGTGAAATCAGCGTGCTCGCAGGGGTGAATTGTTGTAGATGCCATCGAGGACGTAAGAATAGTTCTGATACGCGGATCGAGCTGCCTTGCCTTTGTAAGAATGAGAAAACCATCATCGCTTCTTGTTCCAAGTTCTACATCAGAAATAATAAGTTGGAATGGCTTGCCTTCGCGCAGTGCCCTTCGGAGGTAATGGTATGCCCGACCTGAGCTAATCACTACACCTACATTCAAGCCAAGATGATTTGTTAAAAATTCCTTAAGCCCATGCGCAACATCCTTTGAATCATCAACAATCAAAACGCGTTTTATGCGATACGCGCCATGCTGGACGCGATATCTTATCGCATCTGCCAACGGGCCATAAGATGAATTTCTACCATCGCTTCGAAACATATTAATCACATGCCAATAAATCTATTATTCCTAAAAGCTCACTGAAGAAAGATGATTTCTTTTCAACATAGCCATTTACAGCATCTGTTGAATAAGAAAGACGAGTATTTGCAGCTAGAGAAAGTAATATTGTTTTTAGTGTTGGTTGTATACCCTTTGCTAAACGAATAAGTTCAAAGCCTTGTGGACCATCTGATTGTGTTAGCACGTCGGTTATCAGTAAATCAAATTGGCCAGCGCGTAAGCGTTCTGCAACATAACTATTATCTGCTGCTACAACTTCAAAACCAAGTTCACCTAGCCTGCCTGCTAATTGAAGATCGCTAACAACAAGTATTTTTCTTATAGAAAATAATTTAGAGGATAGTTTATCTGAAATGTGTCTTGTTAAAACATCTGTTTGATTTGGGTTGCCTTCTATTCTGATAGTGTAATCCATATTGGTGAAATCTTCTACAACATTGGAAACAAAATGGTTGCCCGTAGCGGGGAGGGTAAATACCTGCATTACTGCAAGTAACCTCATAATTTCAGGATGCGTCTCTTCAGTAAATCTGCGCGATGTATCTCCAACAGATAAGTGCACTTCTAAAATCCTTGGTAAAGCAGTTAATCTCCCAGAATCATCAAGAGGGGTTGCTCTGCATAATACAAAATCAAAATCCCCTTCATTTTGTTCTAGTTGGGTTACTACTTCTGGATAATCTCTAAAAACTTCTTGAAACGATCTTATGCATCTGGCAGCATAGGGTGCTAGCTGCATTTTTTCGTCTGTTGTTCTTCTTCGATTCTCTTCACTTGGTGTGGATTTTCTAGCAAGTATATTCATAGGTGTAAATGGATCCTCAACCAAAGGTGTTGTGTTACCTGAGAGTCTAAATTCAAATCTTGCCTTTTGATGAAGCTGAGTAATGTCTTTGCTAAATGTTCTTCTTACATTAGCTATTTCTCTTTGCACTCTGGCCCTAACATAATATGGTACGTTATCTGCAAACTTCATAAAGGTATTTATGTTACAAATATTTATAAAGGGTGGGTATTAATATAGATATATGGAACTTGGCTTCAAATCATTAGGAGTTACTGATAATGCTAAAAGAAATATGAAAAGGGCAGGTGCAACAATACTTCTATCGACTGCAGTTGGCGGGCTTGGTTTGTTGCTTATTACGCAAAGGGATATTAGAGATCATTTTAGAAGAATTGAAGGTCAAATAGAAAGAATTGATGGACATCAAAAAGAGCATGCCAATCAAGACCCGTTAACGCTTGTTAAAGAAGGGCCAATAACTACAGAGACTTATAAAAATGCTGCGCATGCGCTTGTTTTTAGGCTTTATCAAATTTTTCAAGAAAGTGGGTTAAGATTTTCATCTGAAAACTTAAGCTCGACGCAATATGAATTGATTAGAAACAGTGAGTTAGAAAAGAATGTGAGGATTTTAGTATGGTTACAATTATTGAGAGAAACTAGGAATCAGGCATCTGAAAGATTGGATGCTGAATATGAGAAAAAAATAGCAGAACCACTTCCTGAATCAAGGGGCAGCGAGGTTGAAGATTGTGATCCATGTGCTGCAATTACAAAATTGTTAAATGATGTAGATGCATACAATAAAAGAATCTCTAGTATGGGTGCAGTGTTGGATGGAGATAAAATTTTTGATGATAAATTAGAAGAACTTGTACGAAACTTAATAGAAAATATTGAATGGATTGAAAGCGAGAGGATGGTTGCTGCTGCACACCAAGAAGCACTAACTGGGCAGTTTTATGAGCCTGGCAGCATAGCTTACGCTGGATTAGGAAATGGTTTTTGGGGTGGATTAATTCTTGCTGGGTTAATCTTTGGTCAACCAATTGTATCAGAGATACGTAGGGAAAGAAGAAAACGAAAGGATATGGAAAGAAAAGAGAGGCCTAGGATTAAAACTGCGCCAGTACATGCTGCATCAATGCCAACAAATGGTACTGCATCAGTTAAGCCAAGAGAAAGAGTAATAACGCCGCCAATAGAACCTACACCTGAAGAAAGGGCTAGAAAAGAGGAAGAACGAGCACGTTTAGGGCAAGAAAGAACTGAAAGAGCAGCTGTTGTTTTTACAGAAATACAAGCTGCGCTTTCAAAAACAGTTAGGCAAGAGTTTGTAGAACGAATATTATGTTTGATAAAAGAGAGATTTAGTCATACGAATAAGGCGTTAGCAGAAATTCTTGAAAACCATGAGAGAATAAGAGATTTTCTAAAAAGTAATGGTTGGATATTGAAACAACTCAGCGAAGCTACTTGGGATGATGTTTTATTAACTAATGGAAAACCAAATGGTAAGGTAGTTAGTAATATTGATACTTCAAATGCACTAAAAACATTGAGAAGTGGCGTACCAACAAATAAAGCAGAACTATATGATTTACTAACGTGCGCGGGATTTAGTGTAAGATTGCATAAAGAAAGAAATGCGATATTCTTTAGTGATGCAACTGATCCAGTAAGAGTAGGCCATGATGTGTTTTACTTACCAAATAATGAAATGACTAGTGCACAAATTGGAAAGGCAATTAATGTGTGTGTTGAATATTTGAATACGCAAGGCAAACTCCAAATAACGATATAAGAAGATTACGCTACTTTCCTAATTGATGTAAATTATGCACTTGGTTGAATTGGTTCTATCAGAGGTTTCTTTTTTTGTATCTCTGCAATATTATTTAGAAATTCTACTGCACACAAAATATCAATAAACATCGTTCCAATATCCATTGATTTACCTACTGCAAGATCTGCAAATGGAGTAGCGTCACCAGATTTTACACTAGTGGAAGTAATAATTGTTTTCATGTCACGAAAATCTCTGCGCAGGCCTGCAAGTAATGTTGGCCCATCAATGTGTGGCATACATTTATCAGAGATTATGAGATTGAAAGGTTGGTCTGATTCACGCGCCGCAATTACTGCAGCTAGCGCTCGCCTAGAATCTGTTTCAACAGTGACATCAAAGCCTGCTGCTACTAATACTGTTCTGAACATTCTTGCAAAAATTGGTGAGTCATCAACAATTAAAATTCTTTTTATTGTCTTTGTTTGACCCCTCATTTCTATTGTTTTTAATTCCCACTGAGATAACCTGGGCTGAGCATTTCGTAACATTGCATCTACCTCTCCTACAACTGGTCGTTTATAATAACTAATATACAATGAAGGTATTTAAAGGGGCGTAACACCTACAACCCCTTATGGGGATTCTGCTCATTGTTTTTAAATAATAATCATCAATAGTACTTATGGAAGAAAAACGCGAGGAATGCGGGATAGTTGCTATTTATTCTAAGAAAGGCAAGGATGTAGCACCATTAATATATAACGCGCTAATTGCATTGCAACATCGCGGACAAGACGCTGCTGGTATTGCTGTTTTTAATAAAAAAATCGAGCTTAAAAAAAATCTTGGTTTGGTTAGCGAAGCATTTAAACAAGATGATCTTGAGATAAAAGGAAGTTTTGGTATAGGCCACACGCGCTATCCTACTAGCGGGCTTATAACTATGGCAGAAGTCCAACCATTTGTGTATGAAGATATCGCAATTGCGCATAACGGCCATGTATCCAATTATAATGTAATAAAAAAAGAATTAGAGGATGATGGGATTAAGCTTAAGGGTACTGCGGATTCTGAAATCATCGCAATATTATTGAAAAAGAAGATGGAGATAGGATTAGAAGCTGCACTAAAATATGTTATGGAAAAGGTTGATGGCGCTTATTCTAATGTGGCAATTATCAATAATGAGCTTGTTGCGTTTCGCGATCCGCATGCAATCAGACAATTGGTTTATGGAGAGAGTGAGGATTTTATTTGTTTTGCAAGCGAGAGTTGCGCGCTTGACATAAATAATATTGAGTATGTAGGGGATGTTGAGGCTGGCGAGTACGCTACAATAAAAAATAATAAGATTGTAAAGAAAAGTGTTTCTTCAGGAGTGCGCAGGCATTGTATGTTTGAGTATGTTTATTTTGCAAGGCCAGATTCAATAATAAATAAACTTAGTGTGTTGGAAGTACGAAAGCGCTTGGGCGAGCAACTTGCTAAAGAACATCCTGTGAGCGCGGATGTAGTTGTTCCAATACCTGACACTGCACGATCTGCTGCGGATGCATTTTCACGCATTAGCAGCATCCAAATGGAAGAGGGTTTAATAAAAAATAGGTATGTTGGCAGAACATTTATCATGCCATCACCAGATAAACGTGCAGAAGCAGTAAGATTAAAATTAAATCCAGTAAAAAGTATTATTGCTAATAAACGCGTGGTACTTATTGATGATAGTATTGTGCGCGGCACAACATTGCGTGAAATTGTAAAGCTCGTACGTAATGCGGGTGCGAAAGAGGTGCATTTACGCATTACGTGCCCGCCAATCAAAGCGCCATGTTTCTATGGAGTGGATATGGCAACATATAAAGAATTAATTGCAAGCAATAAGGGTGTTGAGGAGATTAGAAGGTATTTAGGTGTTGAGACGCTCGGATACTTAAGCATTGAAGGTTTGAAGAAAGTAATTGGCCTGCCTGTTTGCACAGGCTGCTTGAACGAAGATTATATTACACCATATGCGAAAAAGCTAGCTAAAGAAAAAAGAGATGATGAATTAAAGTGTGGGTAAGGTTGATGATAGTATGGTAGTTGTTACTTTTACATTAGATGATGTTAAAGAACTCGGGATTTCTAAGGAAAAGTTCATTGAAACACTAAATAATTTAGGCGCGCCAACAGAAGAGATAGCTGGTAAGATCGCTTCAGAACTATCACCAAATAGACCAGACTGGTTTTCAAAGTATGGAATGTTTCGTGCAATGCAATCGTATTTAGGAAAGGAAACTGGTTTGAAAGAATATAAAATAAAAAAAGGAAACTATGTTGTTATAGTTGATAAATCTGTAAAAAATATCCGCCCGTGCTCATTATGCGCAGTTGTAACTGATTTGAAATTAACTGATGAAAAAGTAGAAGATTTATTACAACTCCAAGAGAAATTAATGTTAACGCTCGGGAGAAAGACAAGGAAATTTGGTTTGGGTTTTTTTGATCTTAATAAGATTACGTTTCCAGTGAAATACACTACAATGGAACCAGAAAAAATTATATACAAACCATTAAACTATCCTAAGGTCGCAAATGCCAAGGAAATCTTAGAAAAACATGCAAAGGGTTGGGAACACGGGCATCTAATTAAGCATTTGGAAAAATATCCACTGTATATTGACTCTGCAGGCAAGGTACTTGTACTTATACCTATAGTTAATTCTGAAGAATTAGGAATGATAAATGACAATACAAATAGTTTATTCGTAGAAGTAACTGGGAATGATATGAACGCAGTAACCCAAGCATTGAATATAGTAATCACAACATTAATTGACATGGGTGGAACTGCTTATTCTGTGCAAATGCATTATCCAGATAAGAAGTTTGAATCGCTAGACATGAAAGATAGAAAAATGAAATTAGATTTGGATTTTTTAGATAAAATTCTTGGTGTGAAGTTTAATAAGAGTGATGTGGTTAGAAGTTTGAAAAGAATGGGGTATGGGATTGATGGCGATTATATAGTAATTCCAAGATACCGTGCAGACGTCATGCATTTTGTTGATATAGTTGAGGATATTGCAATTGTTTATGGGTATAACAGCTTCGAACCCAGCTTACCGAACTTTTTTACAAAAGGTGAAGTACTTGAGAATTATGATCGAATAGATGAAGTTATGAGAAATATGGGGTTTATTGAATTAAAAAACTTCATATTAACAAATAAGGAAAAGGTGGCAGTGGTTGAACCAAATGCAAATTTAGAGGAGATAAGTAACCCGGTGACGACAGAATACACCGTCCTGCGACCTAACTTGATTACTAGCATGTTGGAGGCATTTGCATTAAACAAGATGCGCGGTTTGCCGCAAAATCTATACGAGATTGGGAATGTGTATGTAGATAAATTAGAGAGAAGATTTATTTTCGGGGTTATGGGTAAGGACGTTGACTTTTCTGTTGTGCGTGGGTACTTACAAACACTGTTCACTGAATTAGGAATGCAATTAGAGTTAAGAAAGCAACCAAACAACCTTTTTGATAAAGAAGTGAGCAGTATTGTTTTTAATAAAGGAAGAAACCATGGTGTTTTTGGCAAAGTAAATAAGGATGTTTTAAGGAAGTTTTTGTTAGAAGATTATGACGTTTTCTTAGGAGAATTTACATTTTAGATAGGGCCTATACTTCAAGTAATAATTAACTTTTTTATATTACTATATTCTTTACTATCATGTAACTATAGTTACATAACAACAATAAACAATTTTCATTAATAATTAAAATTAATAGTTGAATTATGCCCTCTAGAGCCCTCTTCTATAATTAGCATATTCTATGAGTTTTTTCATAGTTCGAACCGCAGCATTTGGCGAGGAGTAGCTTGGTACATCATACATATTCAAGTGCCTTTGATAATTTTCTGTATACTCTCCACCCAAACTAATAACAGCTATTGGCTTTTTTCGCTCGTCGCTTACCCTAATTAGAACATTTAATACTCGTTCATCCATTGGTGGTGTTTGCAAAAGTGCAATGACAAGTATAACATCTACGTTATCATCTTGCATAAAAAAATCTAAAGCACTCGCGTATTTATCTGCATCTGCTTCTGCAATTAAATCCAACGGGTTTCCAACATTACCAAAATCAGGTAAGATCTTTTTTAACCCCACTTTTGTTTCTTCGGAAAAGTTTGCAAACTGCAATTCGTTTAATTCAACTGCATCCGCAGTCAGCACGCCCATACCCCCACCATTAGTTACTATTGCAACCCGATTTCCTTTTGGCATTGGTTGGGAGAATATCTTCATAAAATCAAAAAGATCTTCAATGCTATCTGCCTCCACTACCTTTGCCTGCTTGAACGCAGCCTTATAAGCAAGATAACTACCTGCTATGTTTCCTGTATGGCTCTTCGCTGCCTCTCCGCTTCGTGCAAATTTTCCTGCCTTTAATGCAATAATTGGTTTCTTTTTATTTATTCTCTTCATTGCCTCATATAGTCGTCTACCGTTTTTCGCGCCCTCAATATACGCAACAATAGTTTTTGTCTTAGGGTCGTTTTCCAAATATTCTAACAAATCTACTTCATCAATAACTGCCGCATTTCCATAAGACACGAACTTTGAAATCCCAATTCCATTATACGCTGCTAGGTCAACAATGGTTGACCCTATTGCACCGCTTTGCGTTATGAATGCGATATTACCAGGCTTAGGTCTCTGCAGCTTATAAATCGGCAAGAAAATACTATCAATACGCGTAGCAGGGTTATGGACTCCCAAACAATTCGGCCCAATTAAACTAATATTATTCTTATTACAAATATCTCTAATTTCATCTTCTAATTTTTTTCCCTCTTCTCCTGCTTCGCTAAAACCAGCAGTTATCAAAACAACTCCCCTAACTTTCCAAACAGCACATTGCTTTAATATTTCAGGCACAGTTGCGGCTGGCGTAGCAATAATTGCACAGTCAATTTGTTTCTTTATTGTATTAAGGTCTGGATAACATTTCAATCCGACAATCTCTTGGTATTTTGGATTTATTGGGTATAGCTTTCCTGGGAATCCACCTTCTATTAATGTCTTTAAAATAACATTACTAACCTTGTTTGGCGTGGGCGATGCACCGAACAGCGCAATGCTTCTTGGTTCGAAAACATATTTCAGGTTTTTTATTTGTTCTTTGCTAGCCATGACGCTCACTTGGTAAATCGTACATCAATAATATCTCCACCCTTTTCATCAAAAACAATGGGATTCAAATCCATTTCTTTTATATCCTCTTTACTAACGAATTTACAAACATTTAACATGATTCTTTTCAGTTCATTGATATTAATCGCCTTTTTACCGCGTGCGCCAGTTATTACAGGATGACTTTTAAGCTCATCGATCATTTCATCTATATCACTTTCGTTAATAGGGCAAAGCCTTGCAGAAATATCCTTGAATATTTCCACATAAATGCCACCAAGCCCAAGTATAATTAAATGCCCGAACTGCTCGTCGCGTTTTGCGCCAACAATTAACTCTATTCCTTTTCGCGCCATTTTCTGAATAAGAATTCCATCTAGCCGTAGCTTGTGTGAGCTAGCCACCTCTTCAAATTCTTTGTATGTTAATTCTAACATTCCTTCGTTTTTTATATTAACGCGGACACCACCAATCTCTGTTTTATGTGATGCTTGTGGCGAAATAATTTTCATTACAACTGGATAGCCTATTTTATTTGCAAGTTTTTTCGCATCATCTATAGACTTGGCTAGGCCATAAGGGATTAGTTTGAAACCATATCTCTCAAGAAGTCTATAATCATCAATAATTGTCATTGTTAAAAAATAGAAAATAACTTATATAAATCAATGGTATGCACCAATATGCTGCGCAGTGAGTAAAGTATAGCCAATATCAGCTATTCCAACCTTTCCATCAATTCCTAAATACTCTTCTGCAGCTTCAATTGGATCATTGCGCATTGCAGCACGCCTCGCAGCAAAAACCCTATCAATATTTACTTTCAAAAGTGCGCGCGATTTAACTACATTTAAGTTGTAATCTTTACCATGACTTAATACAATACGCCTAAAATCAGTGCCAAGAGCAGTCAACAATGATCTTAAGTGTCGTTCAGCATCTTCCATATACATAACAGTTCGCTTCCACATATTTTCTGTTCCAATTAAATCTCCAACTATTAGTGTCCCATCAAGAAGTAAAAACCCAACCATTGTAGTATGTCCACTTATATCTATTACACTGAATCCCATACTCTCGCTTCTTCGATCTAGCTGCGCATACATCTCTGGTGTGTTTTCTATTTGGTAATCTCCTCTTCTCTTATCCCTATTAAATATTCCTGGGTCTGGGATTAGGACCTTTTCCTGCACACCTAACCTATCCCTTAATGCTGCCCCAATACCTAGATGATCAATATGATGGTGTGTGGCGATTATCAAATCTACTGTAAGGCCTGTTTCTTCAACAACAGAAGCGAGTTGTGCAGCACGCTCAAGGAATAATTCTCTATCGTCAGCAGCTTTCCAATCAACAAGTTCTAAATCTGTCCTTAATCTTCTCAGGAATTCTAGGCGTTTTGCTCTTTCCTGAAGTGCTTCAATTTCCCCATTCCCTCGCAACATATCATTTAACAGCGCAAGCCTTCTTGTAATACTACCACGATAAGCTGCTTCAATACTATTACTCACACCAGGATCGATTATAATGCATCTTTTATCTCTTGGGTCTGGTAAAAATACAAAAGTCCGTGCCCATCCACCTTTGACGGCATATGTATGATCAGTTATCCTATCAATTAAAGGGTGTTGCCTGAGTCGCAGCACTTGTGAAGGTAGTCGTAGAGCTGGCACTTCATCTATACGTTGCATAATTAAACTATATAAAGTTGGTTTAATAATGTTTATGTGTAACTATTCAAATCTCGCTTCCCACATATTTTTGGCTAACTTTCCAGAATACATAAATTTATCAACTAACTTTTCCGCTTTCTTTCTTTGCGCACGGTGCTCGTTCAGGAAGTTATTTATTTTATCAACCAATATCTGCTTAATCTCGCCAGTAAGTAATTTACCTGATTCATAATCATCATGTATCTGCCTTAGTTTCTTTTCTTTTTCTTCAAATAAAATACTTAACCATTGATATGCAACGTCCACATCAGTTCGCCCGCCAAGTTTTCTGTGCTCATCAATTGTTGCCTGCCCGCCAGAGAATGCATATTTCATTATCTTATTTTTCACTGCCTTTTCATCATCATTTAACCATATTGCAGTTTCTGCCTGCGAAGCGCTCATCTTCCCAGTTATACCCTGCAGCGGAGGTACAAATTTACTATGAATGGCAGCAGTTTTTTTATAACCCAAGTCCTCTGCGATATCTCTCTGAATGCGCCAAAAAGGATCTTGATCAATGGCGCA
>JAGVWJ010000037.1 GCA_018304385.1 Microcaldota archaeon | reverse complement strand
GCTTCTACTAAAACCTTATAATTAGAGCCTTTATATCGTCCAGCTACTAAACCTTCTAACCCACTAGATCTAAAATCATCTTTAGTTATCTCTCTAGGATCTTTCTTTGTTTTCCAAACTAACCACTTTATAGCAGCTATTCTGTTTTCTTTATCTACCCAATTTCCAATTCGGGTCATCTCCCAAGGATAGAGCTTATCAGTTCTAAACTGCCCTGTTCTAGCATCTTTTCTTAGCTCATCTTCAGAATAAGCATAGCCTGCTTCTACTAATGCTAGATATATAGAAGAATTATAATACTTACTCAAGAGTCCTCCTCCTAGACTGACATTATTAAAATCATCTGCAGTTATTCTCCTAATTCTTTCAAAATTTCTTCGTATCTCATCTAAAACCTCTTGCATTCTTTTTGCATCAGTTTTTTCTTCTCTTGCAGCTTTTAGAATAAGTTCATTTAATTCTTTTCTTAATTCATCAAGTTTAGCAGGACTAGCACCTAAAAATTCTAAGAGTTTTTTTATTACGGTAACTCTAGTTCCCTTTTCTTTCCAATCTGCTTTATAAGCTAGATGTCCTTCATCAAGTAATCCCTCACTCTTCCCTTCTCTGCACAGTGCTTCTACTTTTGCTGCTACTGCTTCTTTTATTTCTTTTCTTGTTAATGGTCTTGCTATTTCTCTTTTTGTGCTTCTTTCTTTTGCAGCGTTGTCCTCTCCAAAATGAGTATCTTGTCTCACTAATTGTGGCGCAAGTTCAGCATATCCTTTCTCAGTAATCTTATATTTTCCTCTTTCAATGAAGAATAACGCTAGCCATCGTTTGAATTCTGCTTTTTTATCGAAGTGATCAGTTAATGGCAGTCGGTCTTTAGCTATTGGAAGTTGGCTGCTGGCTACCTGCCCACTGCTCATTGCTAGTCTTCTTGTCATACCCTTAATTGTGTTAGCAAGAGTATAAAAACGTTCTGCTAGGATAAACGTTTCGACCATTGTCCATACCTCAAAAATAAAACGCTTTTATACCTTTCTATTATCATTCTTCCACATCAAACTACTAATCTAATTGTTAATGTCAGAGGAGTGGAAATTATGCAGACAGAAATAGTAACAAAAGATCAAACCAAATTCGTATTACAACCCAATCTAAAAGATTATGAAGCTTTATACAAAAACTTTGATTGGAAGAATGTACATAATGAAATAGAATGGTTTGATAACGGTGAATTAAATGCTGCTTATAATGCAGTAGACCGCCATGCAAAGAACCACAATAAAAATAAAGTTGCATTAATCTATGAAGCAGCAAACGGCAAAATAGATAAGTATACCTATTTAGACCTCAAACACATGACGAATAAATTTGCAAATGTACTAAAGAAACTTGGAATTGTAAAAGGCGAACGGGTTTTTTTATTCTTACCAAGGATTCCTGCAGTTTATGCCTCATTTTTAGGCACATTAAAAGTTGGCGCAATTGCTAGCACGCTATTCTCAGCATTTGGAGAAGAGGCATTGCTTGATAGATTGGGCAATAGCAAGGCAAAGGCAGTTGTAACTACGCCAGATTTAAAACAAAGAATTGATAAGATAAAAGACAAGCTTCCTGATCTTACTTATATTATATTAGTAAACAATGAACCGATTCAAAAAATAGAAGGCCAGTCAGCAATGCCAATAACTATTGATTACAATGAAGAAATGAAAGAAGCATCAAAAGAATTTGAAATAGAAAAAACGCATCCAGAGGATCATGCATTTTTGCTTTATACTTCAGGTAGCACAGGAAAATCAAAAGGCGTAGTTCATGCGCACATGGCTGTTTTGCAGCAGCATTATACACATAAATTAATTCATGATATTCATCCAGAAGATATTTATTGGTGCACAGCAGACCATGGTTGGGTTACAGGAATCTCATACGGAATTCTTGGTCCGCTTTCGAACGGTGCAACAGTATTATTATACGAAGGAAGATTTGATCCAGAAGGTTGGTACTCTGCGCTGGAGCGCCATGAGGTTACGCTTTGGTATACCGCACCAACTGCAATAAGAATGCTTATGAAGGCAGGCGAAGAAATTACAAAAAAATATAATCTTTCGCACCTTCGTCATATTTATAGCGTTGGCGAACCACTAAATCCAGAAGGCATTCGCTGGGGGCTAAAAGTATTTAATCTTCCATTTCACGATACATGGTGGCAAACAGAAACTGGAAGCATGTTAATTTCTAATTATCCTTGTATGCCAATTAAGCTTGGTTCAATGGGCAAACCATTTCCTGGCATTGTTGCAGCTGTTGTTGATGATACTGGTCAGGAGCTACCAACAAATACAGAAGGTCATTTAGCAATTAAACCAGGTTGGCCAAGCATGCTGCGCACGCTTTGGGGAGATGAAGAACGATATAAAAAACTATTCAACAATGGCTGGTACATAACAGGAGATCGCGCACGCAAGGATGAGGATGGATATTTTTGGTATATTGGAAGGGCAGATGATGTAATTAAAACATCTGGCGAGCGTGTTGGTCCGTTTGAAGTAGAAAGCGTGCTTGTTGAACATCCAGCAATTGCAGAGGCAGGCGTAATTGGAAAGCCAGATGAATTGCGTGGTGAAATTATCAAAGCATTCGTTGCATTGCGTGCTGGTTATACTCCAAATCCAGAGCTTGAGGAAGATATTAAGAAATTTGTTAAGCAGCACTTAGCTGCGCATGCGTATCCAAGAGAGATTGCATTTGTTGATAAACTTCCAAAAACAAGAAGCGGTAAGATAATGCGGCGTTTGTTGCGCGCACGCGAACTAGGATTGCCGGAAGGCGATATATCGACGTTGGAGGATTAGCATTTCGTTTCTTGAATTCAAATACTATTCATTGCTATTTTTTACTACTCAATACTATTCACTTTGTATCAATACAACTTTTCGTCGTTAGAATTCATCAAAAATTAGTAAAAAGTCAAGTATTTTAAATACTACTCATTACTATTCATTACTAATCAGAAGCGTGATTATATGGAGAAAGAACAAATATTAAAAATAATTGAGAGTGGAGAAACCCAAGAAGTAGAGCTTAAGCAATCATTTCATAGTTCCCAAGAATTTTCAAAAATTATGTGCGCTTTGGCGAATACCTATGGCGGAATAGTTGTTATTGGTGTGAACGCAAAAAAAGAAATCGTTGGAATCGAAGAAGATGCGGATGTTCTTCAACAAAAAATTTCAGCAGCAGCTCAAGCGATTTCGCCACCGCTTGTGCCAAAAATAGAAGTGTTAAGCTTACAGGATAAGAAAATAATAGTCATAACCGTACAAAAGGCAATGATCAATACATTCCATACTTTTCAAGGTGTAATTTACGTCAAAGTAGGCAGTACATTGAAAAGAATAGAAGGAAACCAGATGGTTGATTTTCTCAGGGCAAAACAATTTTTATGTTTTGATGAAACGCCAAGCAGTGCAAAAATGGATGATTTGGATACTACAAAAATAAAACGTTATTTGAGTTTGAGAAAACAGAACGATTTTCTAGAAACCCATTCTGTAGAAGATTTTCTGGTCAGTATTCAACTTGCAAGCAGAAATGGGGAAATAAAAGTAAAAAATGCTGCGACTTTGTTCTTTGCAAAGGATCCTATTTTATTCAATCCGCAAATGGAAATAAAGCTTGTGAGATTTGAAGGATCCGAACAGGTAAAAATTGTATCACATGAATTAGTGCAAGCAGATTTAATAGAATCCATAGATCGATCTATGGCATTTATAAAAGCAAATATTCCAAAAAGCATTGAGATTGAAAATGAGTTAAAAAGAGAAGAAAGATATTATTACCCAATTGATGTAATAAGAGAAGCAATAGTAAATGCAATAGCTCACAGAGATTACTTTAGCAAGGATGCGATTCAGATTTATGTCTTTGAGGATAGAATCGAAATAACAAACCCTGGCTCTTTGCCTCAGGCATTGCCGAGGGAACTATTTGGGACAATTTCAGTTCAGAGAAATCCACTAACTTATCGGATACTCAGAGATTATGGTTACGTGGAAGGATTAGGATCAGGCATTCCAAGAATGATTAACGAAATGAGGAGTTATGGTTTGCGCGATCCAGAGTTTGGGATTTATGAAGCATTTTTCAGGGTAATATTAAGAAATGCAAAAAGTGAGCTTAAGCCAATTAAATCTCATAAAGATTTGAATGAAAGACAGTTGATTGCAATAGAATTTTTGAAGAAAAATAAATCTATTAAAACAAAAATGTATGTGAAATTAAATAAAGTTTCTCTCGCCACTGCCACAAGAGAAATAAACGAAATGATGAAGTTCAGCTATCTGAAAAAGATAGGATCATATAAAGGAGTTTATTATGTGTTGAAAGAATGAGTCCAGATGCAAGAATTCCTAGGAAAGAAGGCTTAATTGTTGATTTATCGCATCATCAGTTTTATTTATTTGTACGATTTTCGTAATAAATTTACTAATTTCGATAGATTTATAAATATTTATTACGAATATCATAATAGAGGGGGGATTAATATGGAAAACTGTTGTACAGCTGTTGTCACGCCAATGAAAAATGGCAAAATAGACGTAGATGCATTTGATCGTCTTATAGAATTTCAAGTGCAAAATGGAGTGCAGGATATCGTAGTCAATGGCACAACTGGCGAAAGCCCAACTACAAGTGATGAGGAAAAAGCAAATTTGATCAGGCATGCTTTGGATAAAAAAGCAAATGTTATTGCAGGATGCGGAACAAATAGCACAGAACACAGCGAGCATCTTACGCGCGAGGCGCAAGCATTAGGCAGTAACCGTATTCTGCTTGTAGATTGCTATTATAATGGGCCATCATCAATGGAGCTTTCTAGAGAATACTATGGGTATTTATGCGAAAAATTCCCTGATCTAGCTTTTGTTGCATATGTTATTCCAGGGCGAACAGGTTGCGAGCTAAGCGTTGAAGATCTGGTTGTTCTACATAATCGTTATCCAAATCTAGATACAGTTAAGGAGGCAACAGGAAATCTTGAGCGCATGCGAAAAACGCGCAGTCTTTCAAATATTACAATAATGTCCGGTGATGATGATTTAACTTATAACATTATGAGTGATCCGGCTATTGGCGGGAAAGGGGTAATATCTGTTATGAGTAATATTGCGCCGCGCGCTATACAGGATTTTTGTAAAGTAGTCAATAATCACGAGCTAGGCGCAGAATCATTGGCAAAAATCCTTTCTTCATTATTCTCATTAGTGACAGTAAAATTAGCAGGACAAAAGTTCCGTAATCCAGTGCCAATTAAAACTGCTATGGCTGGTTTGGGCATGATTGCATATGATGTTCGCAGGCCGCTTGGAAGAATGACAAAAGATGCAACAACGCATGTTCGTAATATGCTCCGCACAATATGGCAAAATTCGCCTAGTATCCTGGAGCCCATAGAAAAGTTTTATGGTGTAAGCATAGAAGATCGCCTGGCTAATGACAGCTATTGGCCTAGCTATTAGGGTGATTGAATGATTACTATTGCATTATCTGGTTTTGGCAAAATGAACAAAGAAGTTTTTTCAGCAGCAATGTTAGATACTGGTTTTCGCATTGCGTCAATTCTAGAACCACACGGGAATAAGGTCGAAGGTGTCAATGTTTTTGATGAACCAGAAAGCGCATTTGCATCTGCAGATATTGTTGTTGATTTCTCTACAAAGAATGCTGCGCCTGCTAATGCGATTGCAGCAGCAAATCTTGGAAAAAATATTATTATTGGCACTACTGGCATTGCGCCAGAGGATATTACGCGCATACGCGAGGCAATTGCGAAAAATAAAACCAGTGGCGTGATATCAGCCAATTTTTCAATTGGCGTTAATATCTTTATTGAGGCTGCAAAGTTTTTGGCAGACCGTTTATCAGCCTATGATATGGAAATGCTTGATATCCATCATAGATTAAAGATTGATTCGCCATCTGGTACGGTGCTCCGCACTCTTCAAGCATTGAATAAAAGCGATATTGCATATGGCAGAAAAGGCATAGGTGAAAGAAAAAAAGAAGTAGGTGTGCATTCATTACGCGTGGGTGATGTTATTGGAGATCATGCGCTTATTTTTGGAGGAAATGCAGAAAGGATAGAGCTTTGGCATAAAGCTACTTCAAGGCGTTGCTTCGCACAGGGTGCCTTATTATCAGCAAAATGGATACATGGTAAAAAAGATGGTATTTTACACGATTTCAAAGACGTATTAAACAGTTAGGTGTCCTTATGCTTGTTCAAAAATTTGGTGGAGGGATATTGTCATCGTTGGAAGATATTCAACGTATTGTTAGTGTTATCTCTGCCAGTAAGCCAAGGGTAGTCGTCGTATCTGCTTTGCAGGGCGTAACAGATGAATTGTTAAAAATTGTGGATTTGGCATTAGCACAAAAGGATTTTCAAACTGGTTTAGTTGCTTTGCGCCAGCGCCATAACGTTGCACAAACTGCGTTAGAAGATGTTTTTAATGAATTGGAAAAAATATTAACAGGCGTATCATATACTGCAGAGGTTAGCGAGCGTTTACGTGCTTATGTTCTTTCAAGAGGAGAACTTTTAGCAGCGCTAGTTCTTCATGCATACCTTCCTGATTTTTCACTTATCCCTGCTGAGAAGTTTGGTCTTATTGCACATGGTCCGTATGCTAATGCGCGCTGTGATTTTAAGAAAACCAAGATTAAACTCCCAAATGAAAATGTGATTACTACGGGTTTCTATGCACCTAATGAGAATAATGAGATTTGTTTGTTTGGCAGGGGTGGAAGTGACTATTCAGCTGCAGCAATTGCACGTTCTTTAAATGCCAGGCGCATTGAGTTTTGGAAAAATGTTGATGGATTTTTAACAGCAGATCCGCGTATTGTTCCAGGTGCAAAACATATCCTGGACATGGGTTTCGAAGAGGCTAGCGAGGTTTGCAGGTTTGGTGCAAAAATCCTGCATCCTTCTGCGCTTGAACCATTGGTTGGAACCAAGATTGTTGCGGAGATAAAAAATATCATGCAGCCGGATAACAGAGGCACGCAGATTTATAAAGAATGTAAAAGAAATGAAATCGCTGCAATTGCAGGGAGAAAAAACTTGGCAGTAATCAGTGTATCAGGTAATGAGATGGTCGAGGCATTTGGCATTGCCTCAAAAATTCTTACACGCATTGCTGATGCAAATATACCAGTAGATGTTATTGCTACAGGGCAGGCAAACATATCATTTACTGTTGAACAGGTTTATGGTAAGCAGGCACTGCATGCATTAGCAGATTTGAATAACTTTGATGTTAAGCTTAAAGAGCCGCTTGCGCTTGTTGGCATAGTAGGCAATGCAATTAAAAACAACCCATCATTTATCGCAAGGGTTTTTGCAGTTTTATCTTCACAACATATCAATGTAGAGATGATATCCCAGGGGGCATCAGAGATAGATCTTTCTTTAGTGGTAGACCAGAAAAATTATGATCATGTTATAAGGGAATTTCATAAAGAATTTTTTAACAGGTGACATTCATGAAATATAAAACAGCTATTGTAGGTGTAACCGGCATAGTTGGCCAGCAGGCTATTGTTGCATTAAACAATCATCCCCAATTTGATTTAATCTCATTCGCTGCATCTGAGCGGTCAGCAGGTAAAACATATAGGCAAGCTATAGAAACTAACGGAATAGTTGGTTGGTATGCTGATGACCCTATGCCTGAAGAGATCAATAACATCAAGGTGCAGGACGCAGGCAAACTTGATCCTTCTGATTATGATATAATATTTTCATGTGTAGATGCAGATGTTGCCAGGGAGCTAGAACCAAAATTTGCAAAGCATTGTGCTGTTATCAGCACTGCATCTGCTTTTCGATATGATAATGATGTGCCTTTGATTATTCCTCCAGTTAATCCAGAACAAGTCTCGCTTATTGAAAAACAAAGAAAAACCAGAAATTGGAAAGGATTTATTGCGCCAATCCCAAATTGCACTACTACTGGTTTGGCAATAACCCTAAAGCCGTTGGACCAATTTGGCATAGAGAGTGTTATTATGACATCATTGCAGGCAGTGTCTGGCGCAGGCAGAAGCCCTGGCGTACGTGCATTGGATATTATTGATAATGTCATTCCATATATTGTTGGAGAAGAGGAAAAAGTAGAAAAAGAGGCGCAAAAGATACTTAATAAAAAATTTGATATTTCATGCACATGTACGCGCGTGCCAGTGTTGAACGGTCATACAGAAAGCGTGTTTGTGCAATTGAAAAAACCAGCAACCATAGAACAGGCTGAAAAAGCGTTTAGCAATTTTTCATCTTCTGTTAAAACCCATTCTACGCCAAAGCAGGTGATAAAGGTTTTTTCTGATCCTTCGAGGCCACAGCCGCGATTGGACAGGGAAACAGGCAATGGATTAACAACATGCGTAGGAAGAATACGCAGTGATCCAGTTCTTGGTTTAAAGTATGTTCTAGTCTCGCATAATTCTAAGATGGGCGCAGCAGCAGGCGCAGTATGGCTTGCTGAATTACTTGAGCAAAGAGGATATATATGATTATTAGCAATAGAATAACCTCTTGCGAGCGCTCCCTTATTCGCAAAATCCGGGAAGATGTTGGCGATTTAAAAATCGATTTTAATCTAGGTTTAGGGATACCGGATTTCCCTATTCATCCAGTTCTTCAAGAAAAAATTATAGAAAATATTAAGAAAGGTCATACTACTTATGCACCTAATCAAGGAGATCGTGGTCTTCTGGATGCGCTTGCAAATTATTACAATGTAGAAAGTAATGAAGTGATAGTTACTATTGGCGCTGCGCAAGCGTTGTTTGCTTCAATGTTTGCCACACTTGAAAAAGGAGACAATGTTGTTATTCTTTGTCCTGCATACCCTGCATATAGTCATGTTGCTAAATTATTAGGAGTGAACAGCAGATTTGTTGGCTTGATTAATGGTAAAGTTGATATAGAATCATTAAGAAAACAAGCGCACGGAGCAAAAATGATTATTGCATGTTCTCCGAATAATCCTAATGGAAAAGTTCTCTCAAAAGAAGAAGTAAAGGCAATAGCTGATATTGCAAAAGATAATAACGCAATTTTATTAGCAGATGAATGTTATGAAACGCTTTCATTTAATGAGCATATTTCATTTTTGGGGCAATATGAAAATGTTATAAAAGTTTCTAGTGCATCAAAGATGTTTTCTGCTACTGGCATCCGTATTGGGTGGGTTATCGCCCAACGTTCTTTTATTGAACAAATGGTAAAAGTACAAAATTTTACAGTCTCCGGCGCCCCGCTTGCTGAACAAAAGGCTGTTGCATACTGCATAAATGAAAGAATAAAGTATAATGATATGCATAAAGCGTTTACGCAGCGCGCTTCGCGCGCTTCAAGGCTTTTAACTGAAAAAGGAATTTCACATGTAAGGCCGGAAGGCGCATTTTATATCTTTCCTAAAATTAATACGGGGTCATATGATTTCTGTCTGAATCTGGCAAAGAAACGTGGCATTCTTACAATTCCTGGTGCAGGTTTTGATCTTGGTGAGGGGCATTTGCGTATTTCGCTTGCAATCTCAGAATCAAATATTGAGAAAGGAATAGAAATTATATTAGAGGAATTAAACAAGGAGAATCAAGGTGAATAAAATTGGATAACTTTAGCTATCGCGAGCTGTTGGATGAATGGCAGGATGAAATCCGGATGGGAGGTATAGCTGTTAAAGAATTAGCTGATGATACGCCTTTGTTTGTTTATGATCTTCAATTAATAGAGAGAAAGTATCTTGCATTGCGCAACCGCCTTTCAAAAAATGTAAAAATTTTTTATGCAATGAAGGCAAACGCAAATCGTTATGTTGCAAAAAAGCTTGCTGATCTTGGCTGTGGCGTGGATATTGCCAGCAAAGGCGAGTTTGCAGTTGCAAAAAATTTTAAAGACATTATTTTCTCCGGGCCTGGAAAAACCCTAGATGCAATCAAGCATGTCGGCCCAATATGTTCTTATCATGTAGAATCTTTTAACGAGGCAGAAAAAGTAGCAACTGCATTGTCGCATCAACGCATAGGCGTACGCGTTAATGCATCATTTCAGGTTGACAAAGGAGTTATTACCACTTCAGGCGGTTGTCAAAAATTCGGTATTGATGAAGAGCAAATCCCTTTAACTATCAAAAGACTTAAAAAATTAAAGATCAAATTAAGCGGTTTGCATTGTTATTCTGCTTCTGGGGTGTTGGATGCAAAACTTTTATCAGAAAATGCCAGAAAGATTATTGGGTTAGCTAAAAGGATTGAGGATTCATGCAATGTTACATTTGATTATATTGACATTGGCGGCGGCATTGGCGTTCCATATAAAAAGACAGATCCTTTATTTGATCTGGATTTGTTTTGCAATGAGATAAATAATCTTGCCGAAGAACGTGAAATTTGGATAGAATTAGGAAGATTTTTAGTAGCAGAATGCGGTGTTTTTTTGACGCGGGTGGTTGACGTTAAAAAATCCAGAGGTCAGGCTATTGCAATAACAGACGGAGGCATTAATAACATGTTAAGGCCAGCTATACTTCAACAGCATCCAATTGTAAAGGCTGATGAATTGAGGCCACAGAAAACAGAGAAATATTATGTTGGAGGCCAGCTTTGTACTAGCTTGGATTTTTTCTCGCGTGATGTCAGGTTGCCAAAACTAAAAGAAGGCGATTTGCTAGCTGTTTTAAACGCGGGCGCATATGGATTTTCAGAGAGCATGCCATTTTTCCTTGGTCATGATATTGCTGGCGAGGTTGCTGTAGAAAAAGGTAAGATAAAAGAAATACGTAAGGTTTCTGCAGAATGGTATTTGTTGAGGCGGTAACATGAATTTGAAAGACATAAAAGAAATGGTTGAGCAATGCACCACATCTCTACTTAAGAAAAAAGATTTTATTTCAGCTGTCGAAGCGACAATAAAACTGCTTGACAACGGCGAGCTGCGTACAGCAGAAAAAATAAACAACAAGTGGCATGCAAACATCTGGGTAAAAAAGGCAATTCTCCTTTACTTTAAGCTTCATAGTATCAAACGCATGCGTTATGGCTATGATTATTATGATAAAATCCCGTTAAAAAAACTAGATGGCAGCGTTCGTGTGGTACCAATAGGTTCTACTGTTCGTTATGGTAGTTTTTTAGAGCCGCGCGTTGTAGTGATGGCGCCTAGTTACATAAACATAGGTGCGTATGTAGGCGCAGACACCATGATTGATTCACATGTGCTTATTGGTTCATGCGCCCAAATTGGCAAGAGCGTTCATATTTCAGCAGGTGTAATAATCGGTGGTGTGTTAGAACCACCTCAGGCTACGCCCGTGATAATAGAGGATGGATGTTTCATTGGAGGGCAATCTGGCATTTATGAAGGCGTGATAGTAAAGCGAAGGGCGGTTATATCTTCAGGTGTTATTATCAATCAAAGTACACCTATATTTGATTCCACTAATGGAAAGATATATTACGGGGTAGTACCAGAGAATGCAGTTGTGATATCAGGCTCACTGCCTAAAAAAACAGCATTTGGAGAGGTTCAGCTAGCTGCTGCGATTATTATAAAATACCGTGATGAAAAAACTGATAGTCGGACTGCGTTAGAGCAGGCGCTTAGGTGAAATTTATCTACTGATATTTTGAAGGCGTTTTTCAGTTAGTGCGTATGATGCGAGCTTCGCATATAGGCTTCATCTGATTCTGTTGCTATGCCTGCTTCAAAAAGTGCTTCATAAGGAGAACCGTTGTAAGTTTGTATTAATCCTTGAGTTATATCTTTAGGTTCTTTATTTAATTTCCACATCAGCCATTTAGTAGCTGCTATTCTCATTTCTTTATCATACCAAAATTCGTTTCCAACTCTTTGCATCTCCCAAGGATACAGTTTATCAGTTTTAAACCAAGTTCTTGCATGCTCCTTTATCTCATCTATAGAATAAGCATATCCTACTTCTACTAATGCTAAATAAGGAGAACCTTTGTAAGGTCTTAACAACCCAGATAATCTATTATTATTAAAATCATCAGCAATTATCTCTTTTGGTTCTTTTTTCAATTTCCATATCAACCACTTAATGGCAGCTATTCTAATATCTTTATTTGGCCATAAATCAAATGGTATTCTACCCATCTCCCAAGGATAAAATTTATCTGTTCTAAATTCTCCATTTTGTTCTTTAATTTCATCTTCGGAATATGCATAACCAGCTTCTAATAAAGCTAAATAATGTGAAACGTTGTAATGATTGAGTTATATCTTTAGGTTCTTTATTTAATTTCCACATCAGCCATTTAGTAGCTGCTATTCTCATTTCTTTATCATACCAAAATTCGTTTCCAACTCTACTCATTTCCCAAGGATAAATCTTATCAGTTTTAAATCCAGTTCTTGCATGCTCTTTTATTTCATCCAAAGAATAAGCATAACTTGCTTCCACTAATGCTAAATAAGGAGAGTTTTTGTAATAGTCTACTAATAATCCACCTAATCCATTATTATTAAAATCATATGCAGTTATTTCTCTTGGATTTTTACCTAACAATTCAACAAGTTTTTTTATTACTGCTAATTTCGTATCCTTGCTTTTCCAATCTAATCTTTTGGGTTTATCAATATATCTATTATCATATAATTCTTCAGCTTTTCCATCCCTAAGCATTTGTTCTACTTTTCTAGCTACTGCCTCTCTTAGTTCTGATTTGGTTAACGATCTTCTTTCTTCTAATCTTGGCTCTCTTTTTCGATCACTAACTGGCTCTCCAAATTCGAGGTTTTGTCTAGTAACTTGTGGTGCTAATTCTTCATATCCTTTATCAGTAATCTTATAATTTCCTTTTCCAATAAAAAATAAGGCTAGCCAACGCTTGAATTCAGCTGATTTATCTAATTGATCAGTTAGTGGTTGTTGGCCTTTAGCTATCGGCCTTTGGCGTTTAGCTTCCCAATTGTTGCTTGGCAACAATGGGCGCATTGTTGCGTTGCGCAACAATCGCGTTGGCAGTTGGCCACTAGCTACTGGCCAATTGCTAATAGCAGTTCTTCTTGTCATACCATAAATTGTGGTAACAAGGGATTAAAAAGGTACTGTAGGGGGCATTTGTAAACTCACCTTAAATTTATCTATAAAAATGTAAATAATTCTAAGAATTATCAACTTGTTGAAAATATTAAGAACATAGTTTTAATTTATTTTATGTACTTTTTGCCATAGTAAATTTCTAAAAATTCGTCACGATTTAAGCCAGCTTGTTTTATTATGCTCAGCATAGTACCTATAGCCAATTCACGACTGAGCGGAACAACTGGCCTAAATTTTCCTCTTTCATCCTCTCTAAACATTATAACGTGGCTCCCGGTTTGGTCCAATTGACGAAAACCTAGTTTACCTAGTAGTTTTATCATTTCAAAGCCAGAAATGACTGGCAGTTTCATATTTACACCGTTATTGTCGCTACAACTGGAGCTTCTTTATGTGCAGTTTTTAATTGGTCGATCTCGTCCTTGTCAGCGTGCTTAAGATATAATCCGACTGCGTCTTTAAGATTTTGCAGTGCTTCTTCTATATTTTTGCCTTGACTAGTAACTGAAAGTTCTACACAATGAGCAACATACCATTTATCTTCTTTTTCAACAATAGCAGATAATTTGTATTCCATACAATTCACCTATTGAGATATACGTATTCGCTTATTTATAAATATTGCTGGTTTTTCTAATTTAGCCCATGGTCAATGCAACATTAAGTTTTTTACTAAATTCGTAATATCTTGAGCCAAATTAATATTCGGCTCAATCTATACAGAACCATTGAGGTAAAACCACGATTTATTGATCCGAATTAATTAGTTGGTTCTGTATATTGGTTGACGTGTTAAAGGTGTTTCTAAGTCCGACATAGTATTAAAATACCTTTCTACCACAATTAGACACATGAGAAGATTAAGCCATAGGCCATCAGCCTTGAGCATTAGTTTATGTGTTAGCGATCCATTGTCACGATGGCAAAAAAATCGTGACACAAGCTTGTCGCAAAGCGACAAGATGCCCATTGTTCACGTGAACAATCGGGATATTTGCCAACAAAATGTTGGCAATCCATTCAGAAGATACAAAAAAGAAGAACCTCACGAAGTAAGAAAACTGGATATAGATGAAAGTACAGCTTCAGCTATGGTTAGAGCAGTATGGATAAAATTCAATTGTGATATAAATGAGCTTGGTGGTGGTTTTCCTGAGAGTTATGATAATGTTTTCGAATTATTAAAAGATATTCGTTGCTCTGCAAAAGATATTGAGAGATTTAGTATCTCATTAGCAGATTTTCAAGATGAAGAACATTTTTCAGAAAAGGCAGGGATTTTTCTCAGTGCGATGATAAATAATTCTTCAGATACTGATTTTATAATATATACGAAATATCTTGCAGAAGGTACGAAAGAGATTCGTGGGATAGGCTATAAAAACACTAAAAATATAACTGTGGATGGCAATGTAGGCGATGATATTGGCTGGGGCATGTCAGCAGGTAGAATTTTAGTAAAAGGTGATGCTAACGAATTTGTTGGTTGGGGGATAAGTGGAGGTACTATAATAATTAGAGGTTATGTTTCTTCTGCAGGTGAACATGCAACTGGTGGCAAAATAGTTGTGCAAAAAGGGTTGTTTAGTATAGGCGAAGGTATGGGCAGTGGGTGTGAGATATATTCAAATGGGAAGTATCCTCCACATCTTAATCGTGACAGTCGTGGGCAAGTGTTCCACAAAGGAAAACTTGTTCTTCCAGAAACTGAATAATCTATCCTGCTCCAGATATATGGTTAAGTTCATATTCCCTAAGGCTTACCTTTGCATTTATCTCTCTTTCACAATCTCTGCAAAAATCAGGCCTAAGAAGTATGGATTCTACTAATACGCTTTTTGAAACCACTGGCTTTGGCTGCATTACGCATGTTGGTTCAGTGCAATGCCCTGCTTTAAATAAATGCGCAGCCTCATGCTTTGCAGCAGTTTCGAGTGCTTTTAATCTTAATTGTGGATTTCTTATCTCCATAAATCTAAATAAAGATAATAATGCAATATCCCCAAACCTTCCTGCTCCAACACTCTCTTCTATTTTTCCATCTTTTTCTAGTAATAATGGATCTTCTAATACCCCAAAACCAAGTATGTCTTTAGGCGAAGCAGCAAAAACATCTGCCAATCTAATTCCCCAGCATTTGAAATCTATTGGTGCTCCATTTCTTTCTTCAATAATTCTTCTTATGTATCTGCCTAGTCTTACTGGTTTTACTGCAGTTCTTTCTGTAGCTAGTCCCTCATCTACTAAAACGCCAAATCTTTCAAGACTCTTAACCCCTCTTAGTATTGCAGCAGTGTGGTCTTTTGCAACTGAAGGATCATAAATAACTCTAACATGGTTTTTCATATATTACTTGTGTCCCTAAAGATATAAAAATGTTAGCATTTATAACACATATAATGAGGAAACTATTCGTAGATAGAAATAATACTCCCGCACATACTAGAAACCATATTCGTTTTGCCAGCATATCAGTTTTATTAACAAGTCTTATTACTGCATGCGCAGCACCAAGTAGTGTTGTTAAACCAAAGGAGCAGATAATTCAACCAACTCCCAAAGTAGAAAAACCACAGGAGCAACCAGAAAAGAGCAGGTTTCTTACAGCAGATGAAGAGATCAAGCTATTAGAAGAAAAAAATTATGATAAGCTCATTAGGTATTATCTAGAAATAGCAGAGGATCCATTAGTAGCTGTATCTTTTAGGTCAAGATCTTATGATATGTTGGCACTTACATATGCAATACGCGCTGACCCAAAAAATAAAGAAAAAGCAATAGAAGATTTAAAATTAGCAGCAGAAATGATAAAAAAAGCTAGATTTTTAGTTATGCCTAGAAAACTTACGCTAATCCATGATACTGCAACATCTACTTTTATCTCTAGAATAGTACAGATATGCGGAGGTTTTTCTTATAATTGGGAAGGGGAGAAGGTATTTGATGGATACGGTCCTTATGCCAACCTGCCTGTTATTATTCAAACCACTGCATTCCTAGAAACAAATGCATACCTTGGCCATGAAAACTGGTCTGGAGAAAAAGGATTTCCAGACTATTTATTAGGCGTTACAGTACTCTTGGCAAATTTAAGGCCTGGATACGAAGATTCGTTTCCTATAAAATTTTCTAATAGCAGGGTTCTCTCATGCCGTCTATCAATGCTACCAGAGCATATAGAAACCTGCATAGAAGAAGGGTTTTTGCAATAGCTCTAATTTAAAAATTCAATTTTTTAAACTTTATATATGCAAAAATCCACAGCCATTGCCAATTCAAATATTGCAATCATTAAGTATTGGGGCAAGCGAGACGAAAGGCTAATCCTGCCTACAAATAATAGCATATCATTTACAATGGATGAGCAGCTTTCAACTACTACTACTGTTGAATTTGATAGTGCGCTTAAGCAAGATGAAGCAATACTGGATGGAAAAATTGCAGATGAAAAAGAGTACGAGCGGGTTAGTAATTTTTTAAATGTTGTCCGAGCGCGAGCAAAGATTAAATTATTCGCTAAAGTTGTATCAAACAATACATTTCCAAAAGCAGCAGGTCTGGCATCATCAGCAAGCGGATTTGCAGCACTCGCAGCTGCAGCAAGCAAGGCAGTAGGCTTAGATTATTCTATGAAAGATATTTCTATTCTCGCTCGCTTAGGTAGTGGCTCAGCAACGCGATCTGTTTATGGTGGAGCAGTTGAATGGCAAAAAGGCAGTGCAAGCGATGGAAACGATAGCTATGCTGTGCAGCTTTCACCAGCAAGCAATTGGAAGCATTTACGCAATATAATCGCAATAGTTGACGCTGAAAAGAAGAAGGTCAGCTCGCGCGCAGGTATGGCTGAAACTGTAAAAACATCAAAACGATTTAGCAGTAGGTTGGAGGCTGTAGGTAAGAGGCTTGAAATTGTGAGAAGTGCAATAAAAGATAACAATTTCGAATCAATGGCAGATATAATTATGGAAGATAGTGATGATATGCACGCGTGCATGGCAGATACCATTCCGCCAATTGTTTATATGGATGAAACATCAAACAAAATAAAAAAAGCAGTTCGAGCGCTAAATGAAAGTGAAAAAATTGCAGCATACACATTTGATGCTGGACCTAATGCAAATATTTACACTACTAATCCTAATGAAGTTAAGAGCATGTTAAAGGAAATTAATGGAATAAAAAAAATTATCGAATGTAAGATTGGGGAGGGAATTAGGTTTAGCGAGAAACATTTGTTTTATTAGAATTTCTCATGTGATCTTTATCTGCTTTAGTTACTAATCCTGCTTCCAAAAGCGCAAGATAAGTTGGAGCCCCTCTATATTCTGGTCTTACTAGCAAACCGCCTAAGCCATTGTTGTGAAAATCATCTTTAGTTATCTCTCTTGAAGTTTTATAAACTTCAAGGCTTTTGGCCAATGGGCCAATCAGACTTGCTTCTTTCTTTAATTTCCAAACTAACCATTTTGTTGCGGCTATCCTAAATTCTTTATTTGGCCATAAATCAAATGACACTCTAGTCATCTCCCAAGGATATATTTTATCAGTTTTAAATCCAGTTCTTGCATGCTCCTTTATTTCATCCAAAGAATAAGCATAATCTGCTTCCACTAATGCTAGATAGGGAGAACCTTTGTAGTGCTCACCCAATAATCCACCTAATCCATTATTATTAAAATCATCGAAAGTTATTTCTCTTGGCTCTTTCTTCAGTTTCCAAACTAACCATCTAACTGCAGCAATTCTATTTTCTTTTTCATCATAGATATAAGGAGCTCTTTCCATCTCCCAAGGATATACCTTTTCAGTTCCAAATTGCATTTTTTCTGCATGTTGTTTAATTTCAACTAGAGAATAGCAATAACCAGCTTCTGTTAAAGCCAAATAGGGCGATCCTTGATAATAATAATCAGTCATCCCACCTAAATAATTTTTTCTAAAATCATCTTGAGTTATATCTTTTATTTGTCTTTCTGGTTGTTCTTGTTTCGTTTTCCAAACAAGCCACTTTACTGCAGCTACTCTTCCTTCTATGTTTTCATAGAATCCAGATGGTGCCCGTTTCATATGCCAAGGATACAATTTATCATCTTTGAATTGCTGGGTTTTGGCATGTTCTAATGTTTCTTCTATCGAGTATGCGTATCCTGCTTCAACCCAAGCATTATAAGGCGAGTTTTCATAGTGAGAAACCAATAATCCTCCCAATCCCCATTTGTTAAAATCATGGTACGATATCTCCTCTGGTTTTCCTGCCATTTCAACAAATTTTCTTATTACCTCTTTTCTAACTCTTAAATCTTGCCAACTGATTTTTGTAAGTTTTACATATTCCATATCTAATAATTTTCCAAACCCTTTTTCTTTTCCTATCATTTCTATCTCTCTTCTTACTATTGCTCGGGTATCTTCTTTAGGTAGTTCATGAACAATCTCAATTACTGGTTCTTTTTTCCTATCAGAAACAGGTTCGCCGTATTCTGTAGTTTTTCTTAAAAGTTTAGGTCCAAGTTCTTCAATTGCCTTTGAGGTTATTTTATAATGGCCTCTCTCAATAAAAAATAAAGTTAGCCATTTTCTAAAAGAATCAATTTTAGTATGGTCTGGAGGTAGCATATGTTTTCCTAGGTTAATTCTAGGTGTTTTAGGTGTCGTGCTTTCAATTTGTCTTTGCATATTTTACTATATATTATAAAAGTCTATAAAAAGGCTCTTTTTGGTAGATATTTATTAAATCTCCCTTAAAAAAATAAATTATGTCAGTTATAACTTCAGCACCTGGAAAAATCTTATTACTAGGTGGTTATTCAGTATTAGAAAGACCGAACGTAGCTTATGTGCTAGCAGTTAATGCATTTGTTCATGCAGCTCTTAAAACGCGAAAGGATCACAAAGTAGTTATATCAATTCCGCAATTCAAAACAAAAATTGAAACTACAACTAGCGAAATCGCAAATGTAAAAAATGAATCAGGAAAATTCGTTCTAAGTGCAATTGCTACCGCATTTCAATATTTTAAATTCAAGTCGATTACTTATTCCGGTTTCGAAATTACAACAAAAAGCGATGCAGCATTTGCATTAAACAAGGGTAAGAGCGGACTTGGTTCAAGTGCAGCAGTAACAGTTGCAACAGTTAAAGGATTGTTTAAGGCATTTGCACAAAGCGAAAGTATCGATACTATTCATAAAATCGCTCAACTGGCACATGCACGCGCTCAAAATAAAATCGGAAGCGGTTTTGATATTGCAGCAGCATGCTTTGGAAGCATAAAATATGTTAGATATTCTCCAGAATTATTAAAATTGGAAACGAAACTAAATTGTGAGATTAAGAAAATTAACCTACCAGAACAGTTCAAACTAGTTTTCGCATCTTTTCCAAAACAAAGCATGTCTACAACTAATGCAGTTGCAAAAGTAATGGAATTTAAGAAAAATAATAAAAGTGAGTATGCTGCTCTAATACAAGAGCTTAATGCGGAAAATGAGCAGGTGATAAATGCGCTTGAAAAAAATAATTTAGACGAATTTAAAATTCAT
>JAGVWJ010000016.1 GCA_018304385.1 Microcaldota archaeon | reverse complement strand
TGTGCCTGTTCCATATTATTTACATTAAAATGCGGAACACCGTATTGCTGCTTGGCAGCTTCATCCAATATTTGTTTCATAGGTACGAGGGGAATAATATCACCTACTGTAAGTTATAAGCCTTAGGCCGTAAGCTAGAAATTAATTAGATAATTAGATATAAACAAAAAAGTTTTATAATGATATTGCTTTTGTTCTAGCTTAATTTGGTTAGTATATCGGGCAGCGAGGCACCCTGACTGCAATAGGCTGCCCGTCACCTTGACCATAGAATACAGCTATAGCACCGCCATTATCAACAGATATAATTGAAACTGTTGTTTCACCCTCTAAATAATGTTGCCCCTTTTTAATTACCCAACGACTCTTTGCACCATCCTTAATCGAAAAAGTTTCTGAAGGAGGGCCACGTCTTAATGCAATTGAACCGTCTCCCAGTTTGCATAACAAGTCTCTTTCCATGCCAAAAGTAACAGGTTGGGATAGAGAGCTGGGTTTTGCTATACTTTCTGGGGCAGGTTTAGAATGGGCTGCACGAAACATTGTCAGTGAAAGAGCTAACCCTGCTATCCCTATTACTGTTGCGACTGATCTTACACTAGCGCTAGAAAATCTAATATTTCTCATATTCAATATATTTGTACATATCTGATTTTAATAGTTCATTTTTCACTTTTTTTCTCTAGTTCCTTTTGAATAACCCTTCTTATTTCATTCGGGTCTCCCTTAAAATTAATTTTACGCAAGGTTTGGCCAACTAAGAAATTAATAGACTTTTCATCCCCGCTGCGAATCATGTCAACTGCTTTTTGATTTTCTTTTATAACTGTTTTTATCGTAGAGTCAAGATCAATTTCGCCTTTTGTTTGCAATTCTTTTAGAGATTTTTTTGGTTCATCAAACATTTTCTTTATTAATTCCTTGCCTTCGCGCTCTGTTATCTTTCCTTTTTCGATTAGTTGCATAAGTTCCAAAAATCTCTCTACGCTTGGGCAGTGCTCAATCTCATAATTATGCCAGTTTGCGCATTTTAGGAAATCGCCCACAAGCCATCTTGCCAACAAATCAACATTTTTTAGTTTCTTTGCGCATTCTATATAATATTCATACAATCCTCGCTTAAACGCAAGTTGATGTGCTATCTGCTTTGGCAATTTATACTTAGTTAAGATCTCATGTTCAACTTCTTCTGGAAGTTTCTTCATCTGCCCTTTTATTTCATTTACTAGTGATTCATTAACTATTATTGGTAATAGGTCTGGTTCACGAATATAACCATATTCTTCTTCATATTCTTTTTTACGCAAAAGGATAGTTGTTCCTGTTTCTTCTGAGTACATGCGTGTTTCACGTTCTACTTTCTTACTTTGTGCTTTTAGAAACATCTGCCTATTTAGTTCAGCTTTAAGTGATTTTTCTACTGCGTCACTTCCAGAAATATTTTTAAGTTCAACGCGTTCGCCTCCATCTATGCTTATGTTTGCATCAGTACGCATAACGCCTTCCTGATTTGGATCTATTAAATCTAGATAACTGAGTAGATGAAATAACTTTCTTACATAAGTAACCGCTTCATCAATATTTTCAAAATCAGGTTCAGTAACAGCTTCGCAAAGAGGCAACCCACTTCTGTTATAATCAACAAGTACCTGTTGTGCTGTGCCAATATGCCCTCCAATGTATTCAATTTTTCCTGGGTCTTCTTCTATATGCACGCGAGTGATATTGATTGTTTTTTTCTTTCCATTTTGCTCAATTGAGAATTCTCCTTTTACTGCAAGCGGTTCATCATATTGGGTTATTTGGAATCCCTTTGGTAAATCTGGATAAAAATAAATCTTACGTGCAAAACGTGAATATTCGTTGATCTTGCAATTAAGAATTTTTGCCAATGCAATTGCCTTTCTAACTGCTTCTTCGTTTAATGTTGGTTTTGAACCAGGAAAACCTAGACAAATTTGACATGTATTTTCATTTGGTTTTGATTTAGTAGAATTAGTGCTACAGCTGCAAAAAAGCTTGCTTTCTGTCTTTAATTGGATATGGCTTTCCAATCCAATCATTACTTTTACATTTGAACCAATCATTTTAGAACACTCTCAACTTGTCGCCCGAATTCAAATAACATATTTTCTTCCCAACTGTTACAAATAATCTGTAAACCTACTGGCATGTTGTTTACTTTACTCATAGGAATAGAAAGATGCGGCAAACCAGCTAAATTCGGAGGAATTGTACAACTATCTAATGCATAAACCTCTATTGGTTTTAATTTTGTAATCTCGTCAAATTTTGGTGCGATAATTGGCATTGCTGGCGTTACAAGCGAATCAAATCTCTTAAATAGCAAAGCGAATTCTTGTTTAATTTTCTCCCTAATCCTTAAAGCTTTTAGATAATATTTATCTTTATATCCTGCAGTTCTTACAAATGTACCAAGAATTATTCTTCTTTTTTCTTCATCAGAAAAGTATTTTGATCTGATACTTGCAAAATGTTCGCTAAAGCTGCCACTTATATCTTCTTGTGCGCCATATCGCATACCGTAATATCTTGCTAAATTTGAGCTTGCTTCTGCTGTTGCAATGATATAATAGCTTGCAACAGAATAATCAATTAATGGAAAGGAGATTTCTTCGTACTCTGCCCCTAACTTGTTGATCGCATTCCAAAATGCTTTTTTTATTTTTTCATCAACGCCATTTAACATTTCTTTGATTACTCCTATTTTTTTAATTTTTTTAGCTGGTTTTTCTTCTTGAGTCCAGCTTGTTTCATCTTGTTTATCTTTTCCAAATATTACTCTTGAAAGCATTTCAGCTTCGCTTACATTTTTGCCCATAGTTCCAATTTTATCTAAGCTATTTGCATAATCTATTAACCCATAGCGTGAAACCTTGCCATAGGTAGGGGTAACCCCTACAACCCCACAAAATGCAGCAGGTGCAGTTATACTTCCGCCAGTTGATTCTGCTAATGCTAAATGATCTTTGCTAAACTCAAATGTTGCAGCACCAGCGCCTCCACTGCTTCCGCCAGTTGCACGCCCAATATCATGCGGGTTTTTTGGTACAGGTAATCCTTTCCCTACATTTGTACAGAAAGTTCCAAAACCAAAATCATCCATTGTGGTTTTTCCGATAACTATTCCGCCTTCTGCCTCAATTTTATCAATTACAGTAGCGTTAAATGGCGGTACATAATTAGCAAGAATCGCGCTTCCAGCAGTTGTTCGAATACCGCGTGTGCATATAGCATCTTTTACTGAAATAAATTTACCAAATAATCTGCCTTTTTTCTTAGACATCTTTAGTTCTTTCGCTCGCGCTTTAGCTTCTTTTACACAAATAGTAATGAAGCAATTTAATTTTTTATGAATCCTTTCTGTTTCTTCAATAGCCTTTTCAGTAGTTTCAATAATATCCATTTAATCAACCAGTTTTGGGCCAATAAATTTACGATTTTTAATTAGTTTAGAATTTGAAAACGGATCAATGTCGCATTTTTTAATAGAATCAGAACGAAGTTTGCGCGCACCTGTAAATTTTGGTTCTTCTACATAATCTTTGAATGCGTCTATTTTTGAAAAAACTTTGAGCGCTTCATCAATCTCGCTAACTAAGCGTTCTTCTTCTTGCGCTGAAAGTTTAATCCTAGCAATAGCTGCTGCTTTTTTTAATGATTCTCTATGATCCATAATACCAATTTAGTCCAAAACCAATTAAAATCCATGCGAGAATGATTAAATTCTAGTAGATATCTCACCATGAAAGTTTTCTAACATTGATAAACGAACCACATTCAAATCACCATTCGCCTTACCTATAGCCCATCTTAATTTTACAATGCTGCAAGCAAGAGTCATATCACCGCATGTTATAGTTGTCTCGGGTGCTCCAACTTCATAAACATTTGGTCTTACCCCTCCTTTTATACATTGGGTAGTTATTGCAACTGGGATTCTTCTAGATAGTTCTTGCAATGTTTCTTTCCACGCGTTATTTACATTACCTAGCCCATATCCAGAAACTACTACGCCAGGTGCAACAATAGAATGAAGAAAATCAGGGGAGCTATCTGGGCTAATTTCTGTAACAAATAAACCTGAGGAAAGATTATCAAAAACATTAAGATCTGCAGAACTTAAGGTTTTACCCGGATTAAGGAAAGTAAAGATTCTGATATCTCCGGCACCGCCAACATCGCCTATCTTTGGATAGTTCGGACTTTCGAATCCATTGACATTTCCAGAGTATATTTTTTCAGCTCTGGACCCTAGCAGTATTCTTGAACCAAAGAGAATAAAGACTCCAGGTGCAAGATGGGTTATTGCCCTAAGTGAATTAGCTAAATTACGAGGACCATCTGACTCAGGTTTATCCCATTCTATCTCTGAACCAGTCAGAAGCACAGGTATGCCTAGGTTTTCAAGCATAAATGTAAGGGCGCTTGCAGTATACGCCATAGTATCCGTTCCATGGGTAATTACAACCCCATCAATTATCCTATCTCTAACATAAGCTGAAATCATTAAACCGATTTGTTTCCACTCGTTAAGCCCCATTACTGAACTATCAACAAACGTAGTTTCACCAGTTTCATCTTTTAGTGGTTTTTCGTTTATTATATCTAGGTTTAGTTTTGATTTCATTGCATCTAAAAAACCATGATCAATAGTTCCGTGTTTACTTGGCCCTACTTTTCCTCCTTTATTAGATGCTGATTCAATCGTTCCGCCTGTTCTAAGCAAAAGTATTGTCTTTTTTCTTGACATGGGACCACCTGTTGTTAGTTATTGTGAAAGAAAGTGAAAAAACTATTATTTATATTTAATCCTAAAAAAACCGACAAAATGAACAGAAATGATATATTTATAAGCTTTAAGTTGACATTATGTAGTCATGCAAGACGAAAAGGATACATTAATATTAGAAGAATTAAAACGAAATTCAAGGGCATCCACAGTAGATATCTCAAGAAAGACAGGCATTCCTAGGGTTACAGTTCATGAGAGGATAAAAAAATTAGTAGATAAAGAAATTATAAAAAAATTTACAGTTATCCCAGATTATAAAAAACTTGGAAATGAGACAAGTGCTTTTGTTCTCATATCTTACCTGCCTAATAAACTAATACAAAAAGAGGTAGCAGAAAAAATAGCAAAAGTACCAGATGTATATGAAATACATCTTATTGCAGGAGAATGGGATATGATTGCAAAGGTAAGAGGAAAAAACCTAGAAGAAATAGGTAAGCTTGTTTTAGAAAGAATAAGAAAGATAGAGGGCGTAGCAAAGACGTTTACGCTTGCATGCTTTGAAACTATTAAAGAGGAAATCTGATAATCGTAACTATTTTGTGGTTGGCTACAGTTTCTTTTTTAAAGCTTACTAAACATAGAATATCACTAATTCTAAAATTGTAAAGATTTAATTTTAATGTATAAAGGAGAGGTGTGTATTATGGGTCAACTTTTAACTAGAGCAGATCTAATGAGACGATTAGTGGTCCCAAAAGCAGAACCAGCTATTTCTGACAAAAGATTGCAAGATCACGCTGACAGATTTTTGCAACCAAGTATTCAAACGGTTGGTTTGAGGCTTGCAGAGCAAAGTACTAAATTAGTAGTAAAGGGGTTGTTTGAAGAAGATGTTGGAAATATGAGAGAGATGAGTAGTGAAAGCGTTCCGCCCCGTTTTAGAGGGAAAACAGGCGAGGTTTTAGAATTATATAATGATCCTTCACCTGGGCAGCATACGATACTAATTGGTTTAGGAAAAAGAGAAAAATTCGATGAAGAAGGAGCCAGGAATTTTGGGGCACTAGCAGTAAGAAGCGCAGAAAATGCAAAATTTGATGTAGTGACTATTGATTTACCTAGTGGTTCTGGGGTAACATTAAAGGAGCCAGCATTAGTTGAAGCTATTACACTAGGTGCAATGCTATCCTCCTATCGTTACGATCAAAGATTGGGAGTTAGCGAAGAAGACCGACCAGTTGCAGTAAAAGAGTTATATTTATTAGTAGAGGAAGATAACGAGGTAAACAGATTCCAATTAAAAAAAGCACTCACTCTTGCAGGATGTCAAAACACTGCAAGGTATCTAAGTGACATGTCTCCTGACGAATTGAATCCAGCAACTTACCCTTTACTTTTGGAACTCTTTGCACATAGATTCGGTTTGCAATTTTTAAGATTAATGCCTGAAGAATTAGTAGCAATGGGATTGGAAGGCATCGCAAACGTGGGTAGAGCATCTCCAAATCCGGGATCTCTGATATTATTGGGGCAGATGGATAGTGAAACAGATCCACTTCATGTAATGGTTGGAAAAGGAATTACTTTTGATAGTGGCGGTATGAGCGTAAAATCAGCTGAGGGTATGTTTGACATGCATATGGACATGGAAGGCTCAGCAGCTGTTGTAAATGCGATAAGAGCGATTTTGCAGTTAGGGTGGCAAAGTAATATTCTTGCATTAGCATGCATAGCAGAGAACAGAATTAGTGAAAATGCTTATCTTCTAAATTCTGCAATTCAAATTGGAAGAAGAAGAGTACTAATAAAAAATACAGATGCAGAAGGAAGGCTCGTATTAGGTGATGGACTAGCTTTAGGCGCACATTTAAGACCTGACAATATGGTAACTATTGCGACATTAACAGGCGCTGCGATAATTGCACTTAGTAAAGGTATGGGTGCTGCTGCATTTACTGCAGATGATAGATTAAAAGCTAATTTAGTACAAGCAGCACAAGCAACAGGTGAAAGAGTACACTTCTTTGATACGTTTATGGACCCAGCAATTCTTGAAGCTATAAAAGGAGGGGATCTTGCAGATTTGGCTAACATATCTAATTTAGGAAAAGAGGCAGGACATATCACTGCAGCGAGATTTTTGCGTGAGCTTGCATTCTACGTTGGTGATGATGGTAAAGAAGTACATGTTCCATTCGCACATGTAGATATGGCACCTATGATGGATGGTTCAGGTGCGCTCAAGAAAGATCCCAGGTTCCGCGGCGATGGTTTTGCGCTTGGTTATGGTGCGAACCTGCTTGCAAGATTTTATAGAGATCTCAAAACAAAATAATACTCTGTTTTTCTTTTTTTAATTATTCCTCTTCAGCAAACTTCTTTATGTCTTCAAAGTTTTCAACAATTAGCTTTGCCTTATTCTTACCAAAACTAAATGGATATTTGTCATCGTCTACTCTTTTTAAGACGATTAATTTGTTTCCTTTATATTCACTAAATTCAACTGCCACATAATCACCTGTTAATAGTTAAAATAGATAGAAATAAAAACGCCCCGAGTCTGACTCGAACAGACGACCCCCTGATTTGTGCCTTTTGAAAAAAGGCACCCCAAAATAGTTAGTTTGGGGTTACCAGTACAAAAGATAACAGTCAGGTGCTCTACCTACTGAGCTACCGAGGCAACTGTAATTAACTTATAAAAAAACATTTTTATAAGATAAGACATTTCTCTTTTATTTTTTATGGAGATATAATCTTATGCAATCAAATGCTCCATACCGATAAAGGTAATTCTAATAAAGAGAACATATATTCTATTTAGCCATCATTTTCTTAAATATACTCTTTTCAATTGAAACCTTTGACATGTAGTTACATGTCAAAATTTGTCAAAGTTTTTTTGCAACTTTGACAATCCTTTTATGTTGCTGTATATTTCTAATGCTAAAAGGTTTCATCCAAAACAAAATACTTATAAATGCTGTATGCTTCATTAGATTGACGACGCGGCATGAGAGGATAGATAACCCGCGTCACTGTAGAAACCATAAGTAGTACTACGACTTTAAAATAATGAGAAACCATGGGGAGGATATAGTTGCAACGTTTTAGAAAGGCTATTGCTATTTTAATTGTAATACTATTTATCATCCAGTTTGTAATCTCAGCATTTATACCAAGGAACAAAGAATCAACTGTAATAAGAGAGAAAAGATTTGGCGATTATGTAGTTACATTTATAGTTGGGACATCATCTTCCCCAACAAAGCAGCCTATAGTTGGAAGTAAGGTATTCTTTGGATATGACTTTGAAACGTTAAAAAGAGAAGGCGTAGAAGAAGTATACTACTTATCTGGAAAAGAATTTGAGATTAAAAAAGATGATAAGATAATTAATAATAATGAAGATTTTAAGAAATATTTCGAAAATAAGAAAAGAGTGCCAAATACAATAGCTGGGTATATATTCAGTGAACCTGGAACTTACAAAATAATAAGCAACTTTGAGCATAACGGCAAAATAATCACAACTGAATTTTTTGTTGAGGTAAAAACAAAGGAAAAGTATGAAGAAGAGAGCGTAAAGGGCACACTTATTACTATTTTCTCATTTATAATGGTGGTAATATTTGCTATATATCTATATGAAAAGCTAGAAGAACCTAAGAAAAAGCCAAAGTAACAATAAGGCAATCAACGAATTTTTTAATAAACTGTAACATGGTTTAAATACATTTCTAATCTTTAAATTATTAGTGAATAAAATGATTAAAAGAACGGGTTTTCCTCCAGGTGCAGAAAGAGAGATTACTGAGGTATTAGGAATTAGGGTAGTGGATCGAGACGGGCGAATCTGGGTAGGGCCAAAATTCCCACAGGATCAGATGGCAAGGGCTATTTATTATAGTAGAATGGGCGGATTTGTTCCACCAGAAGTAGCAGTTGACACAATACTCACAAATCCACTTCATTACGGCGCAGGGGGGTTTGAAGGCATCAGGGCAGTTCGAACGCGCTATGGCGATGGGTTTGTTGAACTACCTAGCAATATTGCAAGATTCGTTTTTTCATCACTCGCGTTTAATCTTTCGCTTGTTAACCAGACAAAGGCACTTTTAGAAGATCCAAATATTGAGCATGTGGAACATCTTCAAAGAATACCTAGGGAATTTTTTGCAGATTCTGAGCGCGCAGTTCGGGAAGGCGACGAGATAAAAATGGGTGTAACGATATTCCGTAAGGACGGCAGTACTGAAAAGGTTACGGTTCCTTTTAGATTAAAAGTTAGGTTCGATAATGAAGAAAAGGTATTCTCATTAAAAGAGATGGAAGCTGCAATATGCAGTCTGGCATTTCTTAATGACTTAGTTCGAGAAGGCGAATTTTCTGCAGATCAATTAGAGATTATTTTAGGCGGATACTTTAGACCATTTTTTTGGGTTTCTGGTGAAGAAGGCCTTAGGGTTCCAACACTGTTTAGAAGAGAAAAAGGTAGCCCATTATTAGATAAACCATTATACTTTGCAATTGCTACCTTGCCCTGGGGGCTGTATCTAGATGATAAAGGGTATAGGGAAGGCCTAGACGTTCTTATTGCTCCTTTGCCAAGAATTGATGAGTCAATGCCCGTTACACAAAAGATAGCAGGCAATTATGTAAACTGTGCAAGAAATGTAAACATAGCAATGAGATTAGGTTTTGGAGAGATATTAGTAACAAATCATAAAGGCGAGATTGTTGAGGGCTCTGCAGAAAATATTGTAGTATTAATGACTAATAAAAGAACTGGTGAGATGGTAGCTTATTGTCCGCCTCTATCCTCTAATATACTTGCTGGAACTAATAGAGACAGGGTATTAAGAATTCTTGAACAAGGCTTAGAGGTTTCTGGTAAGAAAGTAAAACTAGTTATGAAAGCGCCAAAAAAGAAAGCTATGATAGATGCACTTGCTGGTGATTCTGTATGGGAGGTATCAGCAGTTGTTATGATGGGAACTGGTGTTGGGATAATACATATAAGATCAATAACTGATAATCCTGCATTAAAAGATTGGATGGGTTGCAATGAGCTGCGCTCAGAAGAATCCGAAGCAACACCATTATTTTTAAGAAGAATAAGCGAAACAGAAAAAAAATACCTTGTGAATAATGGACAAAGGCATCCGTTTGTAGATGCACTCAAAAAAGCATATGATGAATTTGTACTTGCTGAAAATGGACGAAGAATAACACCAGCTTATTGTATGGATTATGAAGCATTAGAAAGAGTTCTTGGTGTTGGAATGGATGAATTTGCTAATAGAGAATTTCGCCACAAAGTAGGGGCTGGCCATTTTAATGAAAGAATAGATGGTTTAAAACATCCAGAAGAGATTCATAGCAGAACCAGAGAAGTTGCAGCAGCACTAAGAAGAGCTATTGATATTTCTTATCAAAGAAGATGTAAAGGAAGATATCCAGAACTAGCGCTTAGAAGATAGAAAAGCATAATTATTCACTAGCTTCTCTTATCCGCTAATTCCTTCCTAATCGCAGTCATATCTTTTTCGCTTGAAGGTTTTTCTCCACTGAAATAGTCTAACAGCTCTAGAAGATGTCGTTCATTAACTGGCCCAAAGCCTTGCATAATACTAGCGCTCATAAAAGAAGATTTAGTTGGCTTGAAATATTCTCCAACAAAACTACATCCTGGGAAATAACCAATCTTAAGATCCCCTTCTCCTTGGCCTTCAAGATCACTCCACCATCTCTTAGCTGTTTCTAGATCAGGTGCACAATTTGGATATCTGGATAACCCTTCAGCAGGTTCTCTTTTTTGCCATGCAGGTGCATACTCATCTGCCAATCCGCCGAAACTATGGCCAAATTCATGAATAAATACCCTTATGTTTGCTGGTTCTGTATTAGTAATATAAAATTCATCTGAATTAAAAACAGCGCTTGGCGTGCAACCAGTTGCATGGCATATGTTCGCAACAAAAACATTCTTCAGACCGCATGTTTGTTCAATGTCGCTTTTGCATAAGAACGAGCAGGCACTTGAAGGAAGGCCTTTTTTGGATGGCTTTGGTATATTAACTGATTGAATTTCATCAACATACCAGAAATTAAATTTATTTTTATTAGATTTAAACGGTTCCATACCAAGAAAACCATAAAAATTAATTTCCTGACCAGGTTCTACAATTATAAGTTCACCTGATTCTGTAATATACTTATATTTCTGTCTAAAAGAAGTAGTAAAACCAGTTGCGTCGTAATCAACTGCATTAGGCAAAAATTCAACAAAATCATCTTTGCTAATATTAAATCCTACAAATATGATATTAACCCGATCGTTATCTGCTTTGTTATGGTTTCTGATTACTGCATTGCAAAGTGTTCCTTCAATTTTGTCATCGAATTTTTCTTGAGGTTCGTCTTGTGTTTTATCCTGTGGTTGATTTGTTGTACAACCTAATAAGAACAAGGTAACGAATAGAATGAATATTATTAATTTGACCATAGATAGAGAACAGAATAATGCTTTATTAAGCTTTTGCTAACTAAACAAAAAAAATCTTTTATCATCTATAGATGGTTGATGATTATTTATTCTTTTAGTTTAAATTTTACGCTGATCGTAGCCTTATCAATTGAATCTTGTCTCCAATTACCATCTGCTTTAGGTATTAGTAATTCATGACGACGATTTTGAAAACTTAGTTGAGCATCTGCTAAGTAGGTCTTGTTTTGGTCCAATCCTTCAAAATCAGAACCAGGAACGGCAGCAAATGTACTAGAAGCAATATAACCATTGCCAACTACAATAACATCTTTGTTAGTACCATTAATAGGAACTGACTTTCCACCCATGTATACATAACTAGGTACGCCGCCATAATCGAATTCGGTGAGGATAATGTTAGAGCGTTCTTAGAAAGAGAAAAAATTCCTGATGGTGAAACGTTTTATAGAAGAATGAAGGATAAGATTTAATTTCAATAGCAAATTTATTTGTAATAGTAGATAACCTTTACAAGCCCCCCTTCAGTCATGTCTACTGAGTTTACTCTTTTATATCCGCACTCTTTGACTAGAAGCTTATCTACAGATTTTTCTATTTCCAAGGAATGTGTTTCTACCATTAAAAGAGGGTTATGTTTTTTAATAAAACTAAGGCCACCCCTTAGTGCATCCAATTCCGCTCCTTCGATATCTATTTTTAGTAAGACCCTTTGCCCCTTGCTTATTAAATCTCCTAGACTATCCAGGCTTATTGCATCCACCTCAGCTTCGTTTTGGGCTGACCTAGAAGTAGAAGAATCTACGACTGTGTGTGTTACGGAATTACTCAAGAGTATCCTTGCCTTTCCATTCTCCTTCATTAGCGCCTTTTCCAAAAACCTTGCTTTTCCATAGGATTTAAGATTGTAAGTCAAAAGCTTAAAGTTCTCTGATTCCGGCTCGATCACTATTATGTCGCATCCATATGTTAGGTGCTTTAATGAGAAAAAACCAACATTGGCCCCTGCATCAATAACCAACGTACGTTCATCTGGCTCAAAATCTTTTAGCCTGCAATAAACATTTCTAAAAAATATTTCATCTAGGATACATATCTCCGGACAACGAATGAATCTCTTTTCTACAAATAGAATACCATTTTTTAGCAACCCGAACTTTCGTAATGGATATTGGATTAGGTATAATAACATAGAGAATTTACTATAATTAAAAAAGGACCAATAGAAACTCATTTTTCTTATAATGAAATCCCTAATTCTTACTGATGTTATTGGTTTTTTATTGAATTGCATAACCTCACCAATCTGATCCACCCAAGAATTTAACTACACCCAGTCGTCTCTCCACAATCTACACAAACAGCGCAAGCGCCATTCTGCTTTACGCGCATGCTGCCGCATTTACCGCATTGCTCACCAGTGAATCCTTGGGTTTTTGCTTCTAAGATTTTGCCAGTCTCAGAATCTACAATTTTTGGTATTTCAACTTTTATCTTCTGCATTTCGTCTTTTTCTGGTGGAACTGTTGGTTTAACTGTAAGCTCTTTTTTATCTTCATCAATTACGTGTACCAAATCTGTTCTATGTAAATACTCATAGCCAAGTACTCTAAATACATAATCTATAATCGAAGATGCTTGTTTTACATTGGAATGACCGCTTACAACACCAGAAGGCTCAAACCTAGTAAATGTAAATGTTTCAACAAACTCATCTAACGGAACACCATATTGTAAGCCTTTGCTAACCGCAATTGCAAAGCAATTAAGCAGCGAACGATAGCCTGCGCCTTCTTTATATGTATCAATAAATACTTCGCCAAGCGCTCCATCTGGATATTCACCAGTGCGCACAAATATCTTTTGCCCTCCTACGCGCGCTTCTTGCACAAAACCTGCGCGTTTTGATGGAAGTTTTTTCCTCATACCGCGTACTATAACCTCTTGTAATTGCTTATCACCAACTGTTTCATCTACTTCCTCTACATTTCCTACTAATGATAGCAATTTATTTTCATCTTCTGCTTGTGAATTAAGTGGTTGACTAAGCTTGCTGCCATCGCGATAGAGCGCAATGCATTTTACCATTAGATTGTATGACTGATCATAGACATTTTTTACATCATCAACAGTTGCCTCGTTTGGCATGTTTATGGTTTTTGATATGCCCCCGCTAATAAATGGCTGGACTGCACCCATCATCTTAACATGTGCCATATAATCAATGAATCGCTTACCATATTTTCCACATCTATTTGCGCAATCAAAAATCGCATAATGTTCTTGTCTTAAATGTGGCGAGCCCTCTATTGTCATTGTTCCGCAAACATAATCATTTGCAATTCTGATCTGCTCGCTCGTAAATCCTAAAGTAGCAAGAAGATCAAACTCTGGATTATCCAATTGCTCTTTTTTTATTCCTAGTTTATTTATACAAAATTCTTCACCAAGTGTGAGCTTATTAAAAACAAATTTTAGGTCAAATGTATTTGATAACAATGATTCAATATTCTGGAGTTTTTCATCAGTAAACCCTTTTGCTCTAAGTGTTTCTGGATTTATATGAGGACAATTAGCAAGCGTACCATGGCCACGGCAATATTCTTCTATTTCTTTTATTTGCTGTGTGGAATAGCCAAAGCGCTTAAGCGCTTTTGAAACTGCGTCATTAACTATTTTGAAATAACCACCGCCAGCTAACTTTTTGAATTTAACAGTTGCAAAATCTGGTTCTATTCCAGTTGTATCACAACTCATGACGAGCCCGATAGTGCCTGTTGGCGCGATAACTGTAACCTGCGCATTCCTATATCCGTATTTAGTTCCTTCGCTTAAAGCGCGATCCCAGCATTCACGTGCTGCTTGTAATAAATAATCTGGGCAGTATTTTGGATTTATTGCTACTGGTTTTACTGTTAATCCTTCATATTCTTCTGTAGGCACATTATACGTAGCGCGTCTATGGTTTCTTATTACGCGGAGCATATGTTCTGCATTTCTATTATACGCAGGGAATGAACCAAAATACTTTGACATTTCTGCGCTTGTTGCATAGCTCTCACCACATAATATTGCAGTTAGCGTACCGGCAATTGCCCGTGCTTCTTCACTATCATAAGGAATTCCTAAAACCATTAATAGCGTACCTAGATTTGCATATCCTAAACCTAGTGTTCTAAACTCGTAGCTTTTTGTTGCAATTTCTTTGCTTGGAAATCCTGCCATTAATACAGATATTTCTAATACAACTGTCCATAATCGTGTTGCATGCTTAAATGTCTCAACATCAAATCTCCCAGTTTCTTCATCTAGGAATTTCATTAGATTTATACTTGCGAGATTACAAGCTGTATCGTTAAGAAAAATATATTCACTACATGGGTTCGTTGCATAAATTTTTCCATCAGTTGGGCAGGTATGCCATTCATTTATATGATCATCAAACTGTATGCCTGGGTCAGCACATGACCATGCTGCATAAGAAATCTTATTCCATAGATCACGAGCATCCAATGTCTTGATTACTGATCCTGTTGTACGCCCAATTAATGGCCACTTGTCATTGTTCTTTGCTGCATCCATAAATCTATTTGGAATTCTTATGCTATTATTACTATTTTGACCGCTTACTGTAATATATGCTTCACCTTCATAATGTGTATCATAAACTGGAAAATCAATATTTGCTTTTCCTTGTTCTACTAATTGAAGAGCGCGCGTAATATATGTAAATGGAACGTTTCTTGTAAGCGCTGATAAAATTACGCGCCTTAATTCTTTGTTTTGTTTCCAATCAGTAGTCTTTTGCTCATGCGCAACTTTCATTATTTTATTTAAGTATTTTTGATTTATCCTGCTGCCAGTGTATAAGTCAGCTACTTTTTGCTCTTCATTTACTTTCCAATTTATGAAACTTTCTATTTCAGGATGATCCGCATCTATAATTACCATCTTTGCGGCACGACGAGTTGTTCCGCCCGAATTATGGGTTATAACTCCATTCACTAGATACTGATGACCATTGTTAACTTCTATATCATAAACACGCCCTTCGCTAGCTTTTTCTACAGTAACTGTATCGTAATATATATTAGATTTAGCTAATTTTGCGATAAATGTGTCTTCCAGGTCAGGAAACATTTTTATAAGTATATTTGCTCTGAACCTGTTGAAATTTGTTTTGCCTGTGGTTTCCCTGAAATATTTACTTGTTGATCTTCTAACACCAAGTTTGTTAAGATTAGCAGGAAGATTAGCATACATCTCCTCAAATTGCTCTTCAAAGTAAGGTAGAACCCATTGTTGCTCAAATGGTCTATCTTGTAAAAAGTTTAATGCCTTGGCAACTATTGATTTTTTTCTATTTGAAATGAAAGAAACCCTATTCGAAAATTCCCTTATTCCAAATGAAGAGGTTACTATAATGCGATGAAGCGGATTTTTTCCAAATGAATTTTCTCTGTGTTCTGAAACAAATGATTTAGAAATCACCCCGATACTTTGAAGTAATAATTGGATGTCTTGGATCATATCCTTGCTTATTGACGAACATGCTGGATAAAGACCTCTTTCGATTGTACCATCTGCCTCAAAAAAACCTCTTAAAAAGGCTGCGCGAACAGAGCTTGGCGATTCTTTTATATATTTTGGAATGCTAATATCTCTTGCTTTACCTTTGCAAATGCCATTTTCTCTTAAAAATCTAATTAAAGGTCTAGATGCAATTCTTAGACTTAGTGATTTATCTTTCTTATCGTGCCTTCTGTTCAGAAAAACATGGACTCCAAAAAGGTCTTTTACTAATGTAGTATACTTATCGACAAGGTCTGTCTCACTATCGCCAATCTGAACACCTATATAAGCAGCATACTTTCTATCTGTAACGTTTCCATCGCCAAATATCCAACCTAACCATTCTGCAAATTTCTCATTAAGATATCTAGGGAATTTAACCTCTTTCTCATTATGATGCTCAAGACTTATTGGTTTTAATTCCTTATATCCGAAACCATCATATCCAGAAAAATCAATGCATACAAAATCATAAGGAGTTATTTCCTTTGCTTCTTTCCAAAGCTCTTCACCAGATGATGTTCTTACCCAGAATCTGTGTTCTTGGGTACAGTTGATCTCAAAACCTAAACCAGTTCTAACAGTTACAAGATCTTGAACTCCATTGTCAAAAATATTTGTTACTTCTTTAAACCCATCCCTAGTAATTACAAAATCTCCTTTTTTCATATCTTTAATTTTGGTAACTCCACGCGTTGTAACCAACTCAGTATCTTCATGAAGGCATTTTATAGCGCCTGCTGCTCTATCAAATATTTTCAAAAAGCTCATTAAACCAGAGCTGCTTCCTCCCCCACTAAGTTTCTCACCTTTCCCACGCAAGTTTGAAAAGTTACTGCCAGTACCTGAGCCATACTTAAATACACGCGCTTCGCGCAGTACTAAGTCAAATATGCCACCTTCGCTTACTAAATCATCATTAACAGTTTGGATAAAGCATGCATGAGCTTGACTATGTGTATATGCATCTGGTGCAAGCGTTGTCTCTGCAGTTTCTGGATCAACATACCAATGACCTTGGGGAGTGCCAGTAATTCCATAAGATAATGCTAAACCAGTGTTAAACCATTGTGGAGAATTAGGTGCTGCCATCTGATAAACAAGCATATGCTTTAATTCATCTTCAAATGCTTGGGCATCATCCTCGCTTGCAAAATAGCCATAACGCTCGCCCCAATATCGCCAGCATTTTGTCATCCTGTCAATTACTTGTTTTACACTTTTTTCGGTTCCAGTATTGGGTACGCCAGCCTTTCTAAAATATTTTTGGGCTAGAATATCAGTTGCTACTTGTGTCCAAAACTTAGGAACTTCAACATCTTTTATTTCATAAACAATTGAACCATCTGGATTTCTAATAATGCTATTACGTAATTCAAATTCAATCCCACTATATGGATCTACACCTTTTTTGGTAAACCGTCTTGTCACTACTAAACCTTTTCCTTCTGCATATTCCACCTGTTTCATAACCTTTCTTTCCTTTACTTTTTCCATCGTCTCATATCCCCCAATGCCCAAGGCTCATTGCTCACGACCCACTGCTAATAGTCGTTTAGTATTTCCCGAATTTCAGAAACATTATGAGCTCTAGTTACTTCTTTTCCAAGATTATCTAAGAAAACTACTGTTGGAACTTTGTTTACGCCAAAATTAATTGCCTTATCCTCTTCTTTTGTTGCATCAACGTTCGCACCAGCTAGACTAACGGTTGACATAAATTCTTTTACAGTTGGACAAAATTTACAAAACGGCGTAGTAAATAATAGATAAGACTTTATTCCGGTCATGGTTGGTCACCTTATTTTTTTATTTTATCGCGTGCGTTCGAAAAAACAATTGCGCAGGATTAGTTTAATCGAAAAGATATAAAAAGGTTGCTACAAAAAAATATACTATTAGTAGTATGATATAAAAGAAAATAGACCTATTAGTTGTGTTTGATCTGTTGTAGTTTGGAAAGCAAAAAGGTCTTGACGTCATGAAAAAATTTTGTAAAATTGTTGAAAAAATGTAAAGAATTAAAGAAAATATTTATTTTTTCAGTTCTTTAACCTTCTTTGCAAATTCAGAAACATCTTCAAATTCATGATAAACGCTTGCGAATCGCACATAAGCTACTTTATCTATCTTCTTTAAGCGGGACATGACCATTTCGCCAATATCTGTGCTTTTTATTTCTGTTTTTTCTTTTTTTCGCAACTCTCGTTCTATGTCATCTACAATATTTTCTATTTGTTCTCTACTGACAGAACGTTTTTCGCATGCTGCCATTATACCCTTGAATAGTTTTTCATAGTGGAACGGCTCAACGCGACCGTCTTTTTTAATCACCTTGATATCCAAGAGCTCAACGCGCTCGTAAGTAGTGAATCTTTTTTTGCATTTTCTGCATTCGCGTCTGCGACGTATTGCTTCTTTGCCTCCGGCTACACGTGAATCAAGTACACTTGTTCTTGCAGAAGAGCAATATGGACAGCGCATTGAGAGATTAACAACTATAAACAAAATAAAGCTTTCCTTTAGTTTTTTTATCCAATCTACAGAATCCAAAGCGCTCGAATTGAATCATTTCTCCTTCTTTTATGTTTGCACAAGCGCTTTCGCAGTATCCTTTAGCAATTTCTAAGCTGTTTTTATTATATTCGCCATTTTCAAGCAAGTCATGTGGAATCCAAACCTCGCATTTTAAACTATCAGAAGCGCTTACCCATTGAAATTTCTTTTCTGGGATTTCATTTTGCTTTACTTCAATCAGTTTTTTACCATCAAATTTTACGAATACTAAATCCTTTAGCGCAAATACTTCGTCTTTTGTCAAATTTTTGAAATCAGATTTGGAAATGTAAATCTTTCCATTAATTTTAGCTTTTCTTTCTTCCCCTTTTATCCTATAAGAAACAGTATTTTTATGTTCTGTAGAAAGCTCAATTGGATCTGGAACAAAGAAATAATGCTTTGCAACAGGATCAAGTAGCTTCTTATTCTCTACGAGCAATCGCTCCCAGGTTGGTTCGCTTTCTACTTTGCTTAATCCAAATGATAGTACGAATGTACGAATTGCTTCTGGTAAAACACCTCTTCGCTTTAAGCCAGCAAGCGTTGGTAGTCTTGGATCGTCCCATCCATCAACCTTGCCTTCTTCAACTAGCGGCTTAAGCAATCGCTTGCTGATTGGTGCGTTCTTTATTTCCAAACGCGAGAAACCGATTAAATTTGGTCGTTTAAATCCTAATGCAACACATAATGCGTAATATAATTCATCGCGTAATTCATACTCCTTTGTTCTTGCTGGGTGGGTTATAGATTCAAGTGCATCCATAACTACTACGGCTAAATCATAGCTTGGCCATACCTTATACTTCGTTCCTTGACGATAATGTTTCTTAGTTATAATACGCGCAAGCGTTGGATCACGCATAACAGTATTCAAAGATTTCATATCACCTTTAAAGCGGAGAATTGCTTGGCCTTCTTTAACTTTTCCTTGAATCATTGTGTCCCAAGTTTGTTCTTGTTCATTTATTGATTTGTTTCTACAACTGCACTCTTTCATACTAGTGCGTAGTTCGCTTATCTGTTCCTGTTTGCAAGTACAGATATATGCGTAGCCTCTGGCAATGAGCCCTGAGCAATGGGCATAAATAGATTCGATATTATCGCTTGTATAAGTTTCCGCATCCCACTTTATTCCAAGCCACACTAGACCTTCTTTAATTGCTTCCACAAATTTCTGCTCTTCTTTTTCTGGATTAGTATCATCAAAGCGCAAGATAAATTTACCATTAAATTGCTTCGCAATTTCATAATCTAAAAATGCAGCTTTTGCATGACCAATGTGCGGATAACCTGAAGGTTCTGGCGGAAAACGAGTGATTACTTCGCCCATTTCGGCATTTTGGATATCAAAACCTTTCTTCTCTTCTTTTGGTTTTTCTATAAATGAGTAGTTCTTTAGCTCGCTTTCTATCTTATCCTTAGTCATTTTATTTACTTCGTTAACAATCTCATTTATATTCTGCATTGTTGTTTTCATATCACTTTTGCACGTAGGCATTTCAGCGATTACCTTGCCAACTACCGAACCAATATTTGCTTTGCCGAAGTCTAAGGCATTCTTTAGAGCGTGCTTGCGGATAATTGAGGTTAGGTCGTTGGACATAATTAGATTTCACCTAATAATATTATAAATAGTCAATAAATCCTTTAATCATCCCAGGCATCTTCAATAGTGCTTCATCAATTTCATCTTGATTTGGATTAGCGTCTTTGTATTTCATACTGTGAGCAAGCTCTAATGGTTTAATATCAATTTTAAGCACTTTTTCTAGTTTTTCTAGTCTTTCTTCTTTTGATTTAGGTACTGTAACGCCTTTTAGGTAAAGCAAGGCCTTAATTATCTGAGAAAATGCTGATACAGAGGAGATTAAAAATGACTTTGGCCGTTTTGCCCTTTTTGCATCTAAATAGAGCTGCCTGAATCTTATTAGCTTGGAATTCAATTCTGCAAGTACTTCGCGCTTTAGCGCTTCTTTGTTTATTTTTAACTTTTCAAATAGATCTTTTCCATAAAGGCACATGTGATTGTTATAAATGCTTAAAAATTCCATAGGAAAGTTAGTTGAAAAATCGCTTAGCTCTTTTTCTGTAAGAATAAGTGGCGCTCTTATTAGGTTACTGCCAAGACCCAGTTTAGTCATGCGATATGCGAACAATTTCAAAATATCAAAATCAATCTGTTTTAACACTATAACAAGATTTAGATCGCTCACTCCTTTTTTATATTCGCCAGAGGCTGCGCTGCCATAAAGAACAATACTTACCAGACCATCACCAAACGTATCAGTCGCAAAATCCTTGAACTTCTCAATTAACGCTTTCGGATTTTTTGGGGTAAGCAGATAATCAAGCATGCTTTGCATAAGGGAGTTATTATAAGGATATTAAAAAAGATTTGCCTTTAATTGTAAATAACAAATGGGGTTGTGGGCTAACCTGGTAGACTGGTGCCTTCGGGAGGCATTGATCCCAGTTCAAACCTAGACCTTTTCTTTTTCGAAAAGAAAAGGGCTGAGGTCTCACTCCAAAAGAAAAGTGAGGTGGACCTTAGTTTATACTTAGACTGCCGGCGGAACGAAGTGACACCTGGAAGGCCGTCTCTAAGAAATATCTTAGATTAGGCCGGCGGTTTCCTATAAGTATAATAATAGTTGAAACTCTGGGCAACCCCATATTATATAACCGCAGCTAAATACCCAACCAATCCAATAAACAATGCAGCAAGCGTCACATTCCTTGCTTTTTTTAGATATTGTTTTGACGACTTATCGCTTTCATGTATTGCCTTGTATACTAAAAGTATATTATATAAGATACCTAAGTTTCCAATAAATATTAAAATCATCGGAATAGCAGACATTTTTAATCCATAAAGAAATGGCGTATAACTAAGCGGAATAAACATTATATAAAAAATAACTGCAAATATACTTGCATTCTTCCTTCCAATTAGAATAGGCAGTGTTTGCGCCTTTCTTGCAAGCATATCGCCTTCCATATCCTGAATACTTTTAACGATTTCTCTTGCTATACCAGAAATAAATCCTAGCATTGCAAGAACCAATGAGATTACTCTTAATCTAGCAGAAACAGCGAAATTTCCAAAGATGAATGGTATTGCCATTGTACTCGCAATGTATATATTCCCAAGGAGTGGCATATCCTTTAGCTTATAATTATAAAGAATTGCGAATGCGTTAAACATCAGTGCTATTACGAATGTAGGAATATTAATAAAAAACGCCAGCACAGTTGAAACAATAAAAGCAAGCCATGCAAATTTAAATGCAAAATCAGGCTTAATTGCGCCGCGAACAAGCGGCCTTTCAGTTTTTTTATTTAATCTGTCGCTATCAACATCAAGATAATCATTTAATGCAAAACTTCCCATTTCGCTAAATATAGGAACTAATAATGAGAGCAGGATAAGAATTGTGAATTCCGGTATGTGACCAAGAACTACTGTCTCTCCAATAAAAACTGCGATTGCAAGCATTATTGCATGCTCAAAGCGAACGAGTTTAAAAAAATCTGAGAATTGCATATCTAAAGATACAAACTCAGATTAAAAAAGCTTATCGAAGTATGAATGTTATGGCAGACAGTTATAAAGTCGAAATTATATCTACAAAAGAAAAGAACAAACTAATGTTTGAGATATATAAAGACAATCTTTACGAGAAAAAAGCAAATATTCATGGTACATGCGTCAAGCTATTTACAAATAATGAAGAAATAAAACAGATGTGGGATGATAATTTTAAACCAATAAGCGATGACATCAGACCGCACGCACGGGTCTTTGCAATTAACGATACAAGCAAAAAGCTTCGTGTATTGTACGACCCAACTACCAAAACAGTAATAATAAAAAACTGTGACTATTATGGTTGGGTAAAAAGTATTGCATTAGGACTGGTGGCTGATTTTTTTGAAGATTTTACCTCAGAGCATAAACGATATTCAATCCACGGATCATTTGTTGACAGCAGTGGCCGTGGCTTAGGAATAATTGGTCCAAGCGGGTCTGGTAAAACAACACTTACTTATGGCCTGCTGCTTGATGATAAGAATAATTTTGTTACAGATGACTGGTTTTTTGTTCGTTTAGCAAGAAATGAAACACTTATTTTCGCTTCTGAAAAAAATTCGTATATAAGAGATGATCTTGCAGCAAACTGGCCACAATTCAAAGAAAAGTTAGTAAATATGAGGAAGGACACACGCGGTAGAGCAATAGTTGATGTAAAATGGATTTTCGGCAGTGACAGGATAAGGGATGAATCAACATTAAAAGCAGTTGTTTTATTAATGCGAGAGCAGGGCAAGGATGTAATAAAAAAACTATCTGCTAATGAAGCTCTAAACTTTATGATTAAGAATGATTTTTGTAATCCGCATCAATTAGTAAGAACAAAGAAGAAAGTACAAGAAAGAAAAGAATTCTTCTATGAGTTGTTTAGTAGAGCGCCAGTCTATTTGTTAAATACTATAGAAAAACCACATGAAAGCTTGGAGAGATTGAAAAAACTAATTAATGAAGGTGGTTAAGATCGATTCTGAAGTTATACTAAAAAGAGCAGGTGTACACTGCAAACTTGGGCCAAAAGTATGCAAAGACTGTAAAGAAGCAGGGAAGGAAACATATTTTTTATTATATAAAATAGAGGAATGCAAAACACCTTATATGCAACACCCTCACTATTCAAGATCCATAGGTGACCAACTGATTAACTTGTGCGACAGCAGTGTTATAAAAAAATTTAAAACAGAAAAAGAAGCAAAGGATTATGCAAAGAAAAATAATGTAAATTTTGTCTAGTGATTTTATGCGAAAAGAGGTAACTCTAGGGCTTATTCAAATGAGCATGACTCAAAGTGCAAGTGAAAACTTAGAAAAAGCAATTAAAAAAATTGAGTTGGCAGCGAAAAAAGATGCGCAGATTGTTTGTTTACCTGAGCTTTTTACCTCTCCTTATTTTCCACAGGAAGAGAAAGCTAATGTTAGTGAATATGCTGAGAAAATTCCTGGTCTTACAAGCAAAGCGCTATCTGAAGTTGCCAAAGAGAATTTTGTCGTGCTGGTCGCAGGATCTATCTTTGAAAAATCAGGTAAGAAACACTATAACACCACTATGGTTTTTGATGAATCTGGCAAGATGCTTGGAAAATATAGAAAGATGCATATCCCACATGACCCAAATTTTTATGAACAGCATTATTTTGCACAAGGAGATATTGGATATAAAGTATTCAAGACCCAATACGCAAAACTTGGAACCCTTATCTGCTATGATCAATGGTTCCCAGAAGCAGCGCGTATAAACGCGCTTTTAGGTGCAGAAATAATCTTTTATCCAACTGCAATAGGCTGGTCTAAAAATATTGAACAGACAGAAGGCAATTGGCAAGAGGCGTGGGAAGCAGTGCAACGTGGCCATGCAATTGCAAACTCTTGCGTAGTTGCAACTGTTAATCGCGTTGGTACTGAAAATGATATGATTTGTCCTTCGGGACAAATATCTCGGAATAATAATTCCTCAATGACATTCTGGGGTGGAAGCTTTGTTTATGATCAGTTTGGTAAGCTTTTAGCCCACGGAAGCGTGCGTGAAGAGATAATTATCGCTAAATGTAATCTTGAGCTTTCTAAACAAGTGCGCGAAGGCTGGAGATTTTTTTATAATAGAAGGCCGGAGACGTATAAGAAAATCTTGGAGAAGAAGAAGTGAACCAAATATGCAATCAAAACTCCAAAAATTAATGGAAGAGGCTCGTAAAGGCCCTTACTATAAATATAAATGTCCAAAATGTAATAAAAAAGATTATGAAAAAGCTACAAAAGAATTCTTAAAACATGTAGATGAAATTCAAAAGACTGGCGACTGTGTTGAATTTGATAGCTCAATCTGCCCAAAGTGTGGAAATAAATTAATAAAAAAGTAGCGACTGGATAAAATATGATAATCTTTCAAGTAGTTGTAGGAAAGAAAAAACCAACACGCCAGGAGATGTTAGATTTCATAAAGCAAGAGCACATAATAAGGCCAGTTACTATTGAAGAAGCTAAAGCTTTTATCCGCAATAAATACGCAGATAGGAAATGGGCAGAGCATTTGTTTACTAAGGTTAATTTTGTTTATGAAAAAACAGGTTATTCTACCAATGCATCTTATAATATTGATAAACGACAAATAGAATTGCCAGAATACCATATTGGATGGGATCAAACGTATCCAAAAGAATGGCTTGGTAAAAAAGAAAAACTGATTGAAGAATATTTTAGAATTACTAGAATGGGAAACATAAATGAAGCATCAGACGAACTGATAAGAGAGATTTACATCGCAATAAAAAAATGGAGAATAGATTTGGAAAGCCCTGATAGGAAAAACAGCATACTGGAGTCAATGGATCATGAAATTGGGCATTTTATATTGCATATAATAAAAGAAGCAGACCCTCATCTTAGTGTTTCTTATGAAGATGTAAGCACATACCTCACAAAACGAATGAAAAAAAGTGCAGGAATACTTGATGAGATCGCAAAGAGATACTTGCCAGTTTTGGTTTATAGTAATCTCCAGCACCAAGAACGGGTGAAAGAATTGAACGAGGTATTTTTTATGCTCCCAAGCCCGCTTTCTATTCATCCAAAAGGTAGCGATATTTTAAGAGAAATGATTGAAGATAATAATTATGAACCTGCGATTATTGTTAAAATGTTTGAAATAGAAAAAGGAAAGCAACCAGAATTGAATGAAGTATATGAAGCACTAAAAAGCTATTTAGATGATAATGAAATATCAAAACTTAGAGAAGAAACCAAAGATGTTGCAGATATAACTGGAAGATATGGTTTAGAAATTACAATTAGTTCTGAATCTAAGGATAGAACAATCTATACGTTGTCATTTAGTAGAACAAGAAAAAGTATCATGGAAAAACACGGACTGACTTTAGAACAATATAAGAGATTTGTAGATCTACGTGGGCGTACCATTGCCTTTGATTTATTGATAGGAGAATGCTTTGCACGCTTGCTTGATGATCTAAGCGATAGAAATGCAAAGGCTGATTTCAAAAGGGCAAGACCGGGGATAACCCCAAGTGATCTAGACTTTTTCTCTAAGATAAAATTCGATGGTGAAATTATGTACGCCCAAGATATTGAAGCAATGAGGAAAAAATTAAAGCGAATAGTTCCAATAAAAACAAAGTGATAGAATGAACCCAGAAACTGAAAACTGGATCGAGAACTCGGGAGAGTTAAAGAGATTTGCCAAAGAGGGCAAACTGAAAATGAAAACCTTGAAAGCCGAAGGCTTTCGCATGCCTGCCGAATGGCACGAGCATGAAGCAACATGGCTAAGCTGGCCAAAGGACCCAGATACGTTTCCGCCAAATATTATTGATAATGTTGAGAATATTTACTGCCAAATGATTGCTGCATTGCAAGAAGGGGAAAAAGTAAAAATACTGGTGGATGACGAAAAATGGGAAAATAAAGTACGGAAAAAATTTGAAAGCAAGGGTATGAATGATGAAAATATAATTTTTTATCATATTAAGAGTATTGATGTGTGGACGCGCGACTATGCACCTATTTTTGTTGTAAATAAAAAAGATAAGAAAATTACAGCAGTAAAATGGATTTTCAATGCATGGGGCGATAAATATGATGTACTCTTGCATGATAGCTACGCTGGTGAACAGATTGCAAAGGCCAGTGGTTATGATGTATCCGAACCAAAAATCGTATTAGAAGGTGGATCTATTGATGTAAATGGAGCTGGTGAGCTAATTACTACTGAACAATGCCTATTGAACAAAAAAAGAAATCCACAACTTACAAAAAAGCAGATTGAAAAATATTTGAAGGACTATTTAGGAATCGATACTGTTATTTGGCTTAAAGAGGGTATAGAAGGAGACGATACGGACGGGCACGTTGATGATATTACTAGATTTGTAAATGAGAATACAGTAATTACAATGGTTGAAGAGAATAAAAGCGATAAGAATCATAAGCCACTAAAGGAAAATCTTGAGATTCTTAAAAAAAATGGCTTAGATGTAATTGAACTGCCAATGCCTTCCAAAATTGCTATCCCAGAAAGGCGCTTACCAGCTAGTTATGCTAATTTTTACATTGGGAATAACTGCGTTCTTTTGCCAGTTTTTAAAGACAAAAATGATGAGAAAGCAATCAATACTCTGCAGGAATGCTTTCCAAACAAAAAGGTAGTTCCAATTTATGCGCGAGATTTGGTTTATGGGTATGGCGGAATTCATTGTGTGACTATGCAGGAACCAAAAATTAATTAAACTTCCTTTATTTCAACATCCTTTATCTCAGGAATTAGAATTTTAAGCAATTGCGAGATATATTGCTTTTTTCCTTCATAATCTTTGTCATCTGATTTCGTTAGTTCAAGCTCAACCTTATCGTTTGTAAATTTCCATTTTGCTTTTAGTTGCATATCATCTAGTAAAGTAGACAGTTTGCCATCTTTCTCAGTAACAACATCAATTAGCTTTATTGAATACCTAACATTTTTTCCAGCAAGAGGATGATTAAAGTCCAAAGTAACACGACCGCTATTAATGGATTTGACCGTTCCGAATAACAAGCCTTGATCTGTCTCTAATTGTAATGTAAGGCCAACTTCTGGTCTTATGTTGTTTCTTAGTAGTTCGCTTTCTGATACTACCTTGACCATTTCTTTTAAGCGATCTCCAAAAGCCTTGTCTGGCGTCAATGCAATTTCTTTTGTTTCTCCTTTTTTCATATTTGGAAGAACTTCTTCTAATCCAACAACTAACTTATCATAACCGAAAACAATAAGCAAAGTCCCTTCTTTATTATGCAATTTCTTTGCAATTTCTCCGCTAGTGCTATCGAATACATTGCCTTTATCGTCATATCCAGTATACTCTAATTTGAGAAAGTCTCCTTTATTCATAATTATCACTTTTAGGGATTAACCTAAAGAATAAACGTGTATTTTTAAACTTTTTTAACGAATTGTTTATAATACATACAGTTATCTACTTAGTTAAACTGATTTTGGGATGAAAACCTTTTGTCTAAGAAAGACTAAAGGAAAAAAAGGGTTTCAAATGGACAAGAAGCAGATGATACTAGCAGGGTTTGCAATATTCACAGTAGGACTATTTTTATTAGAAAGTTTTTCTCTAGGTTTCTTTAGAACTGGTGTTAACCCGTTTCAAGGTGGCGGGGCAGACCCAGGTACCCAGGTTGTGACAACAGAGAGAGGAATTGCAGAATTTGATGCGGTCCTTAACTATTATGAATCATACTTAATCAGTAATGAAAGCCTAACAGCAGAAAAAATAAATAAGATAAAAGAAAATAACATGGTACTGGATGTAACAAATTCACAACAAGGATATATAGTAGAGGTTAAAAATAAGGAAGATGTTCCAAACGTTTATACTTACTTAAAAGAAAACAATGTTAGCGCAAAAGGGGTTGCTAACTTTGTATTACCATCAAATATTGAAGTAAAATTGGCAGATGGAAGGGTAATAGAAACTAGTGGAAATGAAGGCATATTAATAAGATTAGACCTGGAGCCAACAATTCAACCTGGAAGTAAGGTAAAAATGCAAATGATAGCACAGGTACAGGGGCAAGCTATAACTGGTTATGCCCAGGCTGGGCTTGCACCAACGTTTATCTCTATTAATGGAACTGCAACAATAACTGAATTGGCTAATTCAAATGTTAAAGCTACAGTACCTTGGGAAGAAAGAGATAAAATAGATGTATTAAAACTAGAGAAAGATCACGGGAATAACAGCGTAGTATATACTAGAAGAGATTCTATAGTTATTATGCCAAACTTAAATCTAGATCAAATGAAAGAAAAAAAGAAACTTACTTATATAACATTTATAAGCGAAAACAGTGCGGCGATTAATAAAAGCTTTAACGATAAGGAGATAATAAAGAAAGACTTTGAAGGATTTAATGTAACCTTCCCAGATTCAATATTAACAATCTCAACAAATAAACCAGTTGAATTACCATATAGATCTGAAACTACGTATACATACAAACTTAGAATAAATGAAATAGAAAATTATACACTAGATCATAATGATATTGAACTCGTTTTCGATAAAAAACATGAAATAGGAGAAAATATATCAATTAGTTTAGATGCAGAGGTAGTATCTGGCGCAATAAAGAATATATTATCAATAAGACTAACTAATTCGTCGTAACCGCTCGCAACCATTTATAGAATCAATGTATTTGGCAACCTGCTTTGGCACAAGCGAACGCCAACTATCTCCTCTTACCATTAACTCGCGTATTTTTTTCCCTTCATATATCTCGCGATCAAAAAAATCTATTGGTTTTACTTGAATACCTGCTTTTGAGAATAGTGTTTTAACTAAATCATTATTGGAATGGGCAACGTCAAATTTAGGGGTATATGAATTAAGATGTGCAACCCAATTATTATGATCTCCAATATCCCTAATCGGAATTATAATAATTCTAGATAGCTCTTTTCCTGAAAAGCAAGATCTAATCATAACTATACGCTCGCCAGTGCTAAACGGATTTTCTAAAGATAATGTGCTTTCCGCACTACCAATAACGATAATTAATTCATCATAATTGGCAAGCAATTTTTTAACAACCTTGTAATGGCCATTATGAAAAGGTTGAAATCTACCTACAAATAGAGCGCGTTTTTTTAATACCATATAATAATCACGCATTCATTGCTTCTAACTTCACACCAACAAGCTTAGATGTACCATCAACCTTAGTAACACCTATTACTGCCTCAGCAGAAGACATAACTATGTCATTATGAGAAACAACTAAAAATTGAGTATCACGAGACATGTTTGAGATAAGCTGGGCAAGATTCTTACTATTTTCTTTATCTAACGCAGCATCTACTTCATCTAAGATATAAAATGGTGCTGGTTTGAAAAACTGCAATGCGAATATAAACATTAAGGCAACTAGAGAGTTCTCGCCACCTGAAAGTGAATCAAGTGTATGCTCTTTGCCTCCTCGTTTTAATTTTATATAAAGCCCGCTTTCAAATGGTTCGTTTGGTTTGTCTAGATATAAAAATCCTTCACCTATGTTGATATGCTTAAACATTCTCTTGAAGTTATCACTTACTGCGTAAAACGTCTCAAAGAATGATTCTTTTTTCCTCTCTTCAAGCTCAGCAATCATGTTCAGTACTGCATTTCTTTCTTCTGATAACTTTTCTATTCTTTCTTTTACCTCGCCTATCTCAGCATGCTTCTTTTCATACAGCTCTATTGCAGCAATATTAACGTTTCCTAAAGTAGTTATTGTTTCTTCTGATTTTTTGATTAAATCAGTTAAACCATCCTTACCTAGTTTTAACTCTTCAAATTCTTTATAATTAGAGAACTCTGCCTTAAGATCCTGAGATCTGGTTTCGTATGTTGCTTTTTTAACAGAAAGCTGATTTTCATCTTTAGTTAGCTTATCGATCTCTAATCTTTTTTCTCCTCTTAGCTTGCCAAAATTCTGCAGCTCTTCTTCGTATTTTTTCATAGCTTCAAATAGTTTTTCTATTGCCCTACTGTGATGTGCAATATCCTGCTCGCTTTTTTCAAGTTCTGCATTGTCGTTAGATAACTGTTTTTTAAACTCAACGATTTTTGTAACAATTTCTTTCTTTTCTTTTTCAATCTCCTTTATCTTCTCATCTTTTGTGAATACTTCACGTTTCCTTATTTCTAGTTCATTTAATTTTCCTTCATATGTCGCACGAATCGATGACAAACGTGAGGCGATTTCTGTTCTCTTTGTCTGCTCAGCATCGCTTGTTTCCTTTGCTCTAAACTCAGCTTTGTCAAGTATGCCAGCAAGATCAGTAAGTTTTTTTGCTAATGAAGAGATTTCGTTATTAAGCTGTTCTTTATGCTGCTGCTTCTCTTTTATAATAGATTTTAATTTCTCTATATATTCAACAATTGCATTTCTGCGGTTTAGAAGTTCTTGCTCATCCTTTCTTCTTAGCTCATCTTGTTTAACAGTAAGCTCTATTGTTTTAGCCTTAATCTCAAACTCGGATTTTTGCGATCGCTTTTGCGATTCTTCTTCACGAATAGAGAATAGCTCATTAACAAGAGACTCTTTTTTCTTCTTTAATTCTTCTAACTCAGCATCAAGTTTCTTAAGTTGAACAGCTGCTAGTATGTTACTTTCAACCTTGCCTCCAGTGATTAGACCAGAGCGTTCAAATATCTCGCCTTCTAGGCTGACCATTCTGGCAGTTCCTATGCCAATCTTTTTTGCTTCTTCTATGTTGTTAACTAACAAAGTGTCGCCAAAAACAAATTCAACTGCTTTTCTTACTGGATCAGAATATTTCACAAAATTTATCAAAGGCTCGCAACCATTAGTTGGCTTAGTTGAACTTGACCTGATTTCTTTTAATGGGATGAAAGTTGCGCGACCTGCATTCGCTTTTTTCAAGCGCTCTATTGTTTTGGCTGCAACATTTGCATCATCTACAATTACATAAAGCAAACGGTTCCCAGCTGCTGCCTCTATTGCTGTTGCATATTTACTGTCAAATTTTATCATATCCGCAACAACACCATGGACTCCCTTCTCTCCTTTTTCTCGCATATCTGCGATAAATTTCAATGCAGGGTTTGCATACGTGGGGCTAACCCTCACTCTCAACAAGGATACTTTTTCTTTAAACTCTAGTAACTTTCTATCTATATCTGCAACTTCCGCATTTATCTCCTTGGTTCTTTTGAAACAGTCTTCAATTTCTTTTTCAATTGATGATATTTGCTTTTTTATTGAATCCTTTTCTTTATTTAGCATTGTAGCTTCATTACTATCGCTTGAAATCTTTATCGAATCGAGCTCATTTGTCTTAACATCTATTAAATTAGTATTTGCATTAAGCTCTGCCTCAGTTGCAACAAGCTTTTCCCTGTTTGAATACAATTTTGTTTCAAGTTCTTTTATATTTGTTCTTAATTGTTCTACTTCTGAACTTGTTTTTTCTTTCCCGTATTTAGTTGCTTCTTGTTCAGTTAACTTTAGTTCTTGTTTTAATCGTTCCAACTCTTTTTCAATGCCTGCGAGCGAATCGTTTTCTTTCTTTGTTTCTTTTTTAAGACTGTTTTCATCGTCTTCAATCTTCTTTAGATATTCCTCTCGATCTAGCACCATTTGTTTCTTAGAGCTGACCGAGGCCTTAAGCTCTTCAATCTTTCTAATTAATGGCGCAGTTTGCTGCTTTTGTTGAAGTTGCTTGCTCACGTCTAATCGTTTATTGTCTAATTCTAATATTTGATTTTCTAATGCTGCAAATTCTGCCTGCTTATTTGAAGCATTAAAACTGATCTTCTTTTCAAGTTCTAATAATTCTCTTAATTCTTTTTCAATGCGTTCTAGCTCGTTTTTAAGTAAAGTCGCCTTGGCATTAGTAAGATTTTTCTTGTTTTCAATATAGATTAATGCGGATTCTTTTTCTTTTTCTAACTCGTTTAAGAATGCAATACGCTCGCCTAGAACAAGGTTTGCATCTTTTATCCTTGATTCCACTACTTCTAGTTCACGGAGCGCTTCTTTTTTCTTATCTTCAAAATTTGCTATGCCTGCAACGCTATCTATAATAGTACGGCGTTCTTTTCCGCCCATGCTTATTATTCTTTGCACTTCGCCTTGCGCTATTATATTACGGCCACTTTCATCTAGATTGTATTGCTTTAGCGTATCATGAACAGATGTTCTTGTTGCTTTTTTGCCATTTATTTTGTATAGAATTTTGCCATCCTGCCTTATGGCGCGTTTTATTTCATATTTCTCATCACCATCAAATAGGATTGTAACCTCAGCTGTATTTGAACCATGATGAATTAGATCGCGGGCGCGTTTTGCACGAAGTGATTTAAGGCTTGTTTCACCTAATGCAAATCTGATTCCGTCTTGTATATTGCTTTTTCCAGATCCGTTTGGGCCCGCAAAACATAAGAACGTTCTTGGCACTGGAATGTCTATAATTTTAAATGATTTAAAGTTTCTAAGCTTCAAGCGGGAGATGGAAATCATAAGAGCTATTCTGAATTTAGTATTAAAAAGATTTCGGCTGACTCATTGCTGACTACCCAATGCTGAAAGCAGATAAATTTACATCCCTATTTAAACTTTTTCATTCTATTTAGAATATGCAAGTGCTCCATGCACGAAGCGAACGCCACACAACCCCAATAAGGGGCAGAGTCTTTTTAACCAAACAGATTCATCTCGAAAAAATTAAATTAGCTATTTTTGATGTTGATGGAACGCTTTATCCTGGTATAAGTAATGGTGTTCTCACTAGAATTTTCCTAAGAAAAATATTTAGATCACTAGATAAAGATGCGCTTACTGCTTTTGAATCTGCTTATTTGAAAATGAAAATGCAACGTGAACAAATAATTGGTGTTGCATACGGAGATTTTAGAACTGGAGACTTATTGACTACAAGCGATACTTCTAGTTTAGACCTTAGAATGTTAAGTGTGATAGAAGATGAGCCAGTTTTAATAAAATTAGCATTAATAAAAGCAGGGATTGGGGGGAAACTTGCAGATAGGGTATACCACGAAGCGAAAATTGAGTTCTTAAGAGATAGAGGAATTGTGGTGCCTGGGATAAATGATGAGGTTTACGAAGTATTAAGGCTTTTAGGAAGAATGCCAAAGGTTGTTGCTACAAATTCAACAATCCAGACTGCTGAGGAGATTCTGAAAATGCTTGGAGTATATAATGAATTTGAGAAAATTTATGAATTATGTAAAAAGCCTAGTGGATTGATTGAGGTGCTGGTCGGGCTATTAGAAAGAAAACGAGTCGATCCTCATGAAGCAATTTATATTGGGGATAGCTACGGGCTGGAGATAATTGTTGCGCGTGCACTTGGAATTCCTTCCATTTATATAAGCAGGGGCGCTGATGAAAAAACATTACATAAATTAACTAGAGAGGAAGGTGCTCAAGCACCAGCCTTAGTGATTGCGCAAACTATGAATGAGGTTGCTAGGTATTTGGATAGAAGTTGATCTCTAATTATAAACATTTCTTTTATAAATCTAATAAAATGGGCTCGTAGCTAAGCAGTTATCTCTTTTTAGATTTAAAAATGAGATAGCTTAATATAGCGCCCGCTTGGCGTGCGGGAGGCCGAGGGTGCGATAACCTTGAACGACAAATCGTTCAAGATTTGACGACAAGGTCGTCAATCCCTCCGAGTCCATGCTTTATTTTCTTGTTTTTTTAAGAAGGACTAATATAAGTAACTGAATCTCCTCTTAACAAAATTGTTCCAACGCCTCTTTTCACTTCGCCATTAGCGAGCTGCTCAGCGTTTTCCAATACAATATTCATATGAACATCATACGCTACCATTAAACCTCGAAATTCTACTCCTCCCTTTAAACCTACAATAACAGTATTGTTTAAAGAGCTGTTCAATATATCAAACGGTCTTTTCTCTGCCATATTTTCAACCTCCCTTGTTTAAAATTACTTAAAAAACAAAGTTCAAAGTTTTTCTTTGTTGTCACCAGAACCATTAGAACGATGTTCTACATTTCCCTTTTCTTTTAGTATAATTAGTATATCCGCAGTGTTTTTAAGCGCTGCGCTAAATGCTACATCTGTTGCAACTATCATTGTTTTCTTTCCACGGTATCTTGCCTTGACTAGCACTGGAAGATAATCCGTATCCCTTGTCACTAGCGCAATAGTATCTATTCTTGGATCTAATACATATTCCATTGCCTCTATTGCCATTGTAACATCAACATCGCCAGTTGTAGTTTTTGACTCGAAACCCTGATTTGTTATAGCCTCAAGCAACTTATCTCCAGCGTATTGATCAACGTATATCTTAGCAACGCGAATATCCCCGTATTTGGATATCTCTTGTTTTATTTCTTTTAAATCAACGTTGAATGCCTTTCGTAAAATATTTGGACCATCAACTAGAACGGCAATTCCTGGTTTATTGCCTCCAAATATATTTTTTATAAAGTCGAACATAAAATCATCTTTAAATTCTAAAAAACTTTTTCGCGTTTTTAGCAGTTTGTGTTGCAACAGTACCAAAATCTAGTTCTTTGACTTCACTAATATATTCAACAGATTTCTTAACATCTTCTGGTAAACGCACAATAGCTGGCGCATCTGTTTCTACTAATAGATATTCTAATTCAATAGCGTTAATAACCTTTCTTCGTTCTTTTGAATGAAGCGGAACAATAGAAATATAACTGCCTAATTCAACAGCTCGCTTTGCTTCTCGTTCATTTCCAGAAAAAAAATGCATCATTATTCCGTGCTGGAACTTTCGCTCTTTTAAAATATCTAAAATCTCGCTTATTGTTTCGCGCGCATGAATAACTATTGGCAATTTCATTTCTTCTGCTAGATCGAGCATTTTTTTAAATGTGGTGTGTTGTCTTTTTCGATCTTCTTCATTTTTAGCCCAATGGTAATCCAATCCAATTTCACCAATAGCGTTTGGCCTTGTATTTTTTATCCATTCTGTCCATTCATCCAATTTAACCAAACCCTCTTTTTGCGCTGCTTGAGGAGATATGCCAAGCACAAACGGAATCCTTAATCGCTTTGCGATTTCAAGAGTTTTTATATTAGATGAATGTGAATAACCCACTGTAACCGGTAAAACCTCATCACTTAGCTTATACTCTTTAATGGAATCTAAATGACAGTGTGCGTCTACGAGCATAGAGATATTTAAAAAGGTAATCATTTATAATCCAAATATCTAATTGCCTAATTTAATTTTGGTGATAACTTGAGTGATAAAATTTTTACTACAGCTAAAGATCTAAGAGAAGGAAACTATCTACTAATAGATGATATCCCTTGCCGTATCATGGAAATAGAAAAATCAAAATCAGGTAAGCATGGCGCAGCCAAGATGCGTATTACTGGAATTGGGGTATTTGGCGGAGCAAAGAAAACAATGCTAACGCCAGGGGATGCGGATGTTGAAGTTCCTATAATCGAAAGAAAAAGCGTGCAGGTAATGTCTGTAAGTGGAAATACTGCACAGGTTATGGACTCACAAACATATGAAATGTATGATATTGAAGTACCAGAGGAACTGAAGGATCAGATAGCATCAGGCAAAGAAGCAGAGATTATATCAGCTATGGGGAAGAGAAGGATAGAAAGATTACGATAATTGCTAAAGGCAGGAGATATTATGACACTTGATATTGAAATAAAATCAAAAAATGATAATAAACTACTAGATAGACAAGAGGTAAACGCACTTGTTGGATTTTCAGCTCAAACGCCAAATCGAAAAGAGATACGAGAAGGAATTGGTGGAAAACTTGCTGCTGATCCAGCAAATGTAGTATTAAGAGAGGTAGTAAATGAATTTGGACAAAAACAGATTAGAGTTCTTGCTCATGTTTATAACGATGCAGAAAAACTAAAGAAAACTGAACCATACTACATATTAGTAAGAGATGGGCTAGCACAAAAGAAAGAGAAGAAGAAAAAGGAAAAGAAAACTACAGTAAAGAAGAAAGAACCAAAGTGATAAAATATGCCACCTGAAGATAAAAAGAAAGATGCAAAACCTGCTGGAAAGCCAGTAAAAAAAGAAAGAATTACTAAACCTTATAATAAACCAGGAAAAAATTGTCCAAAATGCGGAACTGGTGTAAGATTAGCTGAACATGCAAACCGCAGATCATGCGGAAAGTGTGGATATTTTGAGAAAAAGTGAATTGGCCGCGCAACTAAAACTGGAGCGTGTTCAATGAGCCAAGAAAAGAAGTTCTTTTTATTTATTTTCATAATCTTAATTACTGCTGGAATTCTTAGCATACTCGGAAACGTAGCGATATTTATATTAGGACCTCATTTTGTTATTTTTTTTGTAGCCATGTTTTTTCTATATGAGAAAACTCTCTCTTTTACTCTAAAAAAGATAGGAATACCTGGGGATACTAAGAAAAATATAATATACGCGATTATTGGGCTAACTGCGATAGTAGTTACCCAGATTTTAACAGGTATTGTATTGTCATCGCCTTCTGCAGAAGAGGATATAAAACAGGTCTATGACTTAATTAAGCAGCTTCCAGCATACGTATTGATATTTGCAGTGTTTTTTGCACCAATTAGCGAAGAGCTTTTCTTTCGTGCGCTGCTGGTAGGCGCATTATCTAAAAGATTTGGAACTACGATTGGTATTGTTGCGCCTGCAGTACTATTTGGATTGGTGCATATTGGATATGGGTCTTATATCCAGATATTATTGACTTTCTTCGTTGGAATAATTCTAGGTTACATCTATAAAAAATCTAATAGCGTACTACCTGGTATAATTGCGCATATGATATCTAATGCGCTATCGGTCTTGATAAGCACTGGGATGTAAATGATAACAATTGGTTTCGAATTCACCGCGCACACATTGGGCGTTGGAATCGTAGAAGATGATAAAATACTTAGTAATATTCATGATATATATAGACCAATTAATGAAGGGATTCTACCAAGAAAGGCAGCAGATCATCATGCTGAGGTTTTTGCGCGCGTGCTAAAGGAAAATTTAGATAAAGCGAAACTAGAAATGAGAGATATTGATTTGATTGCTTTTTCTCAAGGGCCGGGTATTGGTGCACCGCTTGCAGTTGGCATTGCGGGTGCAAAATACCTTGCTGCAAAATTTAATAAGAAAATAATTGGAGTAAACCATCCTTACGCACACGTAAAGATAACTGAGCATTTAACTAGTTTGCGAGATGCTTTAGTGCTATATGTTAGCGGTGGGAATTCACAAATTTTAATTAAAGATAAGGAATGGTATCATGTATTAGGCGAAACGCTGGATATTGGTATTGGAAATTTATTTGATACGTTTGGACGCGCGATTGGATTAGAATATGCGCACGGATCAGTGCTTGAGCAACTTGCGAAAAATGGAAAATATATTGAATTGCCTTATACAGTTAAAGGAATGAATCTAGTATTTTCTGGACTGCTTACTCAGACGGAAAAATTGCACAAAAATGGGGCAAAGATAGAAGATTTAGCTTATTCTTTAATGGAAACGAGTTTTGCAATGAGTTGCGAAGCGCTTGAACGCGCGTTATTTTTAACAAAAAGGAAAGCGATAATTGTTTGCGGGGGCGTTGCACAGAATAAAAGATTACAGGAAATGCTTCGCATAATGTGTAAAGAGGATAATGTTAAATTTGGTGTTGCTCCAGATGAATTTAATCGAGACAATGGGGCGATGATTGCTTATGCTGGTGAAGTGTTTTATAAGAAATTTGGAGCTAAGCCTTTGGATTATTGGAAGCCGATAACTAATTATAGGATTGATAGGATGAGGGAAATATATGGTTGAAATGATAGAAAGAGAAAAAATTGAAATACTAAAGCAAAAAACAAAAGGCCCAGTACTCACAATGCTTACTATTCTGTTACTAATGATGATTGGTAGTATTATGCTAACTAAAGATGACCTTGAATATCTAAATAGCATAACAAAAGTAAAGTTATTTGGTTTGGAGATTACAATAATGATCTTCATCTTGATATATGGAACACCTGTATATATACTTATTGTAATTTTATCTAGGATAGCCCAAAATTTTAATATAGAAACATTAAAAACAGTATTTAAAAAAGCTGAAGAAATAGCATCAATATTATTAATTATCCTAAGCTTTGGGTTTATACATCTTTACCTTAGATTCACAAATACCACGAATGAAGAACGTAAGAAACAAGTTTCATTGCTTTTAGGAGAGATTATTGGGATAGTTATACTAGTTGCTTTTTATCTAAGATTATTAGAAGGCGTACTTGGATTTATTATAGTAAACTCAATATTTCTTTGGTTTATGAGTATATTTCTTGGTACATTTAAATCAGAAAAGGTAGCTTAATATTTTCAACCTAGCTATACCTCAATCTGTCCAGCAACTATTGCTCTTCCGCCAATTATTACTTGTTTTATTTCGCCAGCTTCTACAATAAGCCGACCTAGAATTTCAGATGGTCGAGCAAGCGAGTAACCTTGTTCAAATACTAGATTTAGTGGATCACTAGTTAGGCTATGTTTAAATAAATAACATTCTAATGCGCCATTAGCCATACCTGTTGCAGATTCTTCAGGTATTCCATGTGAAGGAGCGAACATACGGCCATGCGCGGTTGATCCTTTTAGTTCTGTTTGCATAGTAAAAACATACATCAGAGTACGCCCATAACGCTCAGTTATCTCTGTAATCTTACGAAAATCTGGTACAAGAGTAAGCAATCTTCTAAGAGAAACAACTGGAACAAGCATTACTGGCAAGCCTGTTGATACAATTTCTATAGGAAGCATTGATATATCTCCTGATCGAAGGTTGGCAAAGCATCTGATTATTTCTTCTTTATCAACAGTTCCAAGAAATTGAGGGGGGTTTTGGTTCATGAATATTAGATTATCATCTGCAATTTCAATGTCTAATACCCCTGCCTTTGTCTCTTGTGTGTGTCTTCCTTTGCCTATTCTACCAAGGCTTGCAAGCAAATAGAATGTCGCTATAGTTGCATGGCCGCAAAGCGCAACCTCGTTTACTGGGGTGAAAAATCTAACCTTAAAATCAGCTCTATCTGATTTTTGTACGAATGCAGTTTCTGAAAACCCAACCCTTGCAGCGATTCGTTGCATCTCCTGTATATTAAGCCTATCTGCATCTAAGCATACACCTGCAGAATTCCCACCGTTTCTCTTTTTTGCAAATGCATTAACTGCATGAACAAGTACCATAAAATTAGTATATTTAGAACAATTTAAATAAACTCCTCTAACTTCTTCCCAATCATTTCTGCCTTTTCCCAAGAGAAAGAATAGCTGCTAGTATTCTCTTCAAACAAAGTTAGAGGAACAAACCTCCATCCTTTGCGATTACGGCGCCACGCGATTAAAGAGTTAATACCTGTGTTCTCTTCCCATTTCCTTAATCCTTCAAACTGATCCTTAGGTATTTGCAAGCTTGTTTTTTCATGCGCTTTGCTTTCTATTGCAAACTGCAAACCTCTTTTAAAAACTAGAATGTCTGGAGAAAGCGAGCTGACGCCGCTGCCTGCTGCCCGAATCACACTATAACCTTTGTTAGAGAAATATTCGATCAGCTCACGTTCAGCACGGGAACCTTTTTGGTAGGTTGTCATAATATGATTAATGAAGAATGTTATATAAGATTATCTTGGGATTAATAATTATGAAAGATTTGAAAAAATTGATAGACCAACTTGAAGAAGCAATTAAAGATGGCGGATATATCGGCGGAGTGCAACCAATTGTTTGGGATATTTTAGAAATTGCAAAATCTGGTGGAGATATTTCTTCAGCTTTATCTGCTCTAAATAAAGCTAAGGATAATCATGGATGCGATCATGGTTGCCCTGTCGATAGCACAATTGCAGAAACCGAAGCGTTTTACTACAAGAATACAAATGATAAGAAAAAAATATCTGGATTACTAAACAGCGAAAGCAGGAGTGTTAAATTAGGCACGATTCACGCTTTAGAAACAAAATTTGAGAGCGATCCAGAAAGTCTGTCTTTAGTTATTAAAAAACTAGCAGATGAAGATGATGTTGTTAGAGTTGATACATCAACTATTTTAGGACTATTCGCAAAAAAGAGTAAAGAGAACTCCAAATTAGTTTTAGATGAGATAAAAAGAGCTAACTTAGACAGGAATATTAGAGAGGTTAAGATTGCAATTTGGGTTTGTAGAGGTTTTGATGTAAAAAGGATTACTAGTGAACTAAAAAATAAAGATGATACGATTAGATTGGATGCTGCTGAATCTGTAGCACATTTTGCATTCTTTGAAGAATATGATATAAAAGAACTAATATCAGCTCTTACCAGTGCCTTAGGAGATTCTAATGAATCTGTTAAAGAGAATACTGCAGAAGCATTAGAACATGCTGCTATAAGAAAAATAGAATTGCCAGTTTCTGATTTAACCAAGATTTTGGATGATAAAAATGATAATGTTAGAACGCATGTTGCTGGTGCATTAACAATTTACTACGGAAATAATAAACAGTGGAGCAAATGCGTAGAGTTTTTGAAAAATAAAGATGAGAACATTAGAAAAGGATGTGCCTCTGGATTAGAATACTTTTTTAGAATGGCGTACTGGGATAAAAAATTAAACAAAGATGTTAGGGCGATTCTTTTAGAGATAGATAAAGCTAGCATTGATAAAAATTTACCAGAAGTTAAAGAAGTAATAAGGAAAGGTAATGAAAGACTAAATTCTTAAAATATTCAATCCCCTTTTCTTCCAGAATCGTTTAACTTTGTTAGCTTCGCGAACGGTTAAACATAATGCTACTATGCTATCACCACCACCTGCACCTGGCAACTTAGCGACAAAAGCGCCATTTTTCTTTGTTTCTTCAATTAATGCGCTATGCGCATTGCTCTCTATTTCTACGCCAGATAATTCGCCAAGTTTTTTCGTTATCAATCTTCCATTTTCAAAATGAATTTTAAATTCGTCTAA
>JAGVWJ010000036.1 GCA_018304385.1 Microcaldota archaeon | reverse complement strand
TAGGGTTGCAGGAAGATTTGTAATAGGTGGAGTAGCAATAATTAGAGATGATTTAGCTTATGGATATGATGACAGCGGTAATATAGTAAGTTCTGTTACGGATATTCCTACCGGTGTCATCCCTCTTCATCCATTTATCGCAGAAGACGTATCCCCTTCCATATATGACTGGATAAGAATACGTAGATATGTTGACCCAGAACCAACTACTTCACTAGGTGAAGAACAAGGGGCGCCATAATCTAATTTTAAATACTTTCTTTTATCGATATATTTATGAAAATTCTTCATTTAACCTCTACTTTAGCTAGTGCAGGTGCTGAAACAATGCTAGCATATATTGCTAGCTCAGATAAATCAAATAAACACATTATTTGTTCTATTTATGAAGGCGGTGTATACAAAAAGAAATTAGAACAGACTGGCATACAGGTTTATTCTCTAAAGATTAATTCCTTATACCTTTTTCCACTTGCTTTTGTTAAATTATTCCTTTTAGTTCTAAGAGAAAAACCAGATGTAATACATTCCTATTTATTTTTAGATAACCTAATAGCCAGGTTAATTGGAAAACTTACTGGTAAAAAGGTTCTATGCAGTAAGCGTGATAGTGATCGCTGGAAGCCATGGTTTGTTCATATTTTTAATAAATTAACTGCATGGTTGGCAGATGCAACAGTTACAAATTTTAAAGATGGGATAACTGAACTGAGAAAGAACAGCATCTCAGAAAATAAAATTTACTACGTTCCAAACGGTAAGAATATTAAAGACTACAAACTAAAAATCCCAAAGGAAGAGGCAAAGAGGCTTCTTGGCTTCAGTGAAAGAAATTTAATAATCACATTTACTGGTAGATTAGTTTGGTACAAAGGCCAGGATTATCTAATTAAGGCATTTTCGAGCATCTTAGCAAAATATCCAAATGCCAAATTGTTGCTTGTTGGGGAAGGGAAAAATAGAAAAAATTTAGAGCAACTAGTTTACAAGCTTAACCTAAATAATAAAATCATATTTCTTGGAAGTCGTAACGACATTCCTCAAATCTTGAAAGCAACAGATATCTTTGTTTCTCCCTCACTTAGAGATGGTATGCCAGGCGTAATTATGGAAGCAATGGCTGCAGGTTTGCCTGTTATCGCAACTAATGCAGACGGAAGCAAGGATTTAATCAAAAATTATGAAAATGGAATTTTTATTCCAATTAAAGATAACGATGTGATAACTGAAAAAGTAATAGAGCTTATTGAAAATAAAAAACTAGCGCAGAAATTAGCTAAAAACGCCAGAAAAACAATTGCAAGAGATTTTACAATCGATAGAATGATTAACGGTTACCAAAGTATATATGAAAAACTATTGAGAAGTGCTTAATATGCGTATCTTGATGATTTCTACTGATTTTCCATATAAATCCAAAGATGGAACAATTATCCAAGGCGGTGGTAGTGCTTGCATAGCGCAGTTAGTTGAAGGCCTATTGAAAAAAAATGTCGAGCTTGCGGTTGTAACGCGCGCTGAAAAAAACATTGATCAAGAACTTTTTAAAATTCCAATATATCGTACAAGATTTTTGTATCTTGGTTTTCGGGAAAGCAAAATAACACATTCATTATTTTCCTTACCTACAGCAATAAAAGCAATAAAAGAGTTTAATCCAGACGTAATTCATTCTCATAATCCGCCAGCAGCGCTTACAGGCATTGCGTGTGCAAAGTTATTTCATAAACCTCATTTTTTGACCATGCATGGTCCCTGGAGCGAAGTGCGAATTAAAGGCATTAAAAAAACAATAGCTGAGAAAATCGAACGTTTCGTATTAAAACATGTCGATATAATAACATGCGATTCCATAGCTCTTAAAAATCAGCTCGAACATAAGTATAAAATAAAAGCAGTAGCAATACAGAATGCTGTTGATAAAAACTATTATTCAAAGATTCAGAAGAGCAACGCGCGCTCGCTTTTAAATATTAAAACAAGAGATAAAATTATTCTTTTTACTGGCAGGTTTGTAGCTGAAAAAGGACTTGACACACTACTTACTGCAGCATCTAATTTGTTGAATAGAAGGAAAGATATCACGCTTTTATTAATTGGCGGTGGTTTTGACGAGAAAATCGTTCATGGTTGGCTCGGTCGAAATCGCAACTACAAAAATAAAATACTAACTATCCCTTTCTTAAGACATGAACTGATGAAAACCGCTTATTGCGCTAGCGATGTTTTTGTTCTTCCCTCACTCGCAGAAGGATTAAGCAGATCATTAATGGAAGCTATGCTCTTTGGTTTGCCCTCTATTGCCACGGCAGTTGGTGGAAACATGGAGCTTTTAGAAAACAATCGGGGAATACTTGTAAAATCGAAAGATTCAAAAGAACTTGCGCAAGCAATAAGCAAGGTTTTAGCCGATAGAGAAATAGCAAATAAAATAGCAAAGAATGGAAGATCTTATGTTATAAATAATTTAACAGTCGAGAAAAGAATAAGTAAATTTATTACATCATACAATCGCATCAAAACTCAAGACCGAAAACTGAAAACTGGGGACTGAAAACTGTTATGTGTGGTATCTGTGGCATATTTGGCGAGTATTCAAAAGATCAGATTAAAAAAATGACCGCTACTTTGATTCATAGAGGTCCTGATGATAATGGTTATTTTTTTGATGAAGGCATTGGTCTTGGTTTTAGAAGGCTAAGTATAATTGACCTCAAAAAAGGGTTATACCCTATTTTTAATGAAGATAAAAGCGTTCTAGTTATTTTTAACGGGGAGATATATAACTATAAGGAGCTTAGAAAAAGTTTAGAAAAATCTGGGCATAAATTTTACACAAATACAGATACCGAAGTAATCGTTCATGCTTATGAACAATTTGGTGAGAATGATTTTGCAGATAAATTTAATGGTATGTTTGGCTTTGCACTATATGACTCAAATAAAAGAAAATTAATACTTGCTAGGGACAGAGTTGGCATTAAACCGCTTTATTATGTATTATCTAATAGCAATTTGCTCTTTGGTTCAGAAATCAAAGCAATTATATCAACAAAAGAAATTAAGCCAGAGCTTGACTTTGATGCGGTTTCTTCTTATTTTTCATTTGGCACCTCGTTTGATGAAAAAACGTTATTTAAAGGAATAAAGAGATTATTACCTGGGCATATGTTAATTTCAGATTCAAAAACTGTCCGCATTAGAAAGTATGTGAAAGGCAGCAGCGAAAAAATCAATGTTTCACCAAAGAGTTTAAGAAAATTGGTAGAAGAGTCTGTTCAATCTCAGATGGTTGCAGATGTCCCAGTAGGTGCTTACTTATCTGGTGGTATAGATTCAAGCACAGTAGTTGCCCTTATGAAAAGATCAAACGATGATTTAAAGACATTTAATATTGGTTTCGGACGCGAGGATGACGAGAGTCAATATGCACGCTTGGTTGCAGATGATATTGGCACAGACCACCATGAAATTTTCATATACTCAGGAGAAGTTCCGAAAATTCTTCAAGATTTTATCTATTATTATGATGATCTAAATTGGGATGCTGCAGCTTTGCCAGTTTATAAGCTTTCAAAATATGCGAAAAAGTATGTTACTGTTGTGCTCACCGGAGAAGGTGGTGATGAGCTATTTGCTGGCTATAATCGTTATAAATTCTTCTCAAACTATTTTTGGTTTACTCCAGCTATTATTAAGCAGAGGTTCTATGAGCGTTTTTTGAAAATGACAGATAATAACACCTGGCGTAATATAATAAAAAATCCTTCTATTTATGGAGAAAAAATATATAAGGACTATTTTAAGAACTCAAAAAGCTTACAAAGTGTTTTGGATTTTGAGCTTAATGAAACGCTTCCAAATCAGTTGCTCACTAAAGTTGACCGCGCGACAATGGCAGGTTCAATAGAGGCACGTGTACCTCTACTTGATAATACCCTGCTTGATTTTTCCAAGAATACCCCAATTAATTTAAAGCTCAGGGGTTTTAATGGTAAATATATATTTAAATTAGCAGTAAAAGATCTGCTACCTCAAATAACAATAAAACGTGCAAAGCGCGGTTTCGGTGCTTCACCATACTACTGGTTCAAAGATAAAGAAATTATGGATTTTGCCATTTCTATTCTTGATGATTCGCATGTAAGAGAAGATTACATAAACATACAAGAATACAAGAAGTTTATTGATATTCGTGGTTTTAATAAGGGTAGAAAAGCGCATGCTCTTTGGATTATGCTATGCTTTGAGCTTTGGTATCGTAAATTTATAGTATAATATATGGCATAAAGGTAAATTTTTATGGCGGGTATAGAGACAGTTGAAATGGATAAGGATTACAAGGATATGGGAAAAGGATCGTTCTGGCTTTTTATAGGGCTTTTCCTAGGCAGATTCTTGGGTATTATCTTCACAATCATCATCGCAAGGTTGTTTCCTCTAGAAGAAGTAGGAATTTATTATTTGGCCTTTAGCGTAATCAGTTTATTTACCGTATTCACTGGTTTTGAGTTCGTCAGTACATTGCAGACTTATGGCGCCTATTATAATGGAAGTGGGAAAACAGATCATCTGAGAAAACTTGTGAAACTTTCATTTATTCTTGGGGCAATAACATCAATAATTACATTTGCTTTTTTCATATTTTTCTCCAAGGATATTTCACTTTATTTTGGCAATACACAGGTTTCTAGCCCATTGAAAATTCTTGCAATTTATTTCATACTGAATTCATTTTTTGGTCTTGCCATAGCCTTTGTTACTGTGTTCAGATTGATGAAAGAAGTGTCTATTACGCAGATCAGCCAGTTGGTTTCGAAAATATTGTTAATCCCTGTAGTTTTGTACTTCTTTGGGGCGAATGCGGCCTCACTCTCGCTTATATTCATAATTTCATTTTCAATTGGCGTCATCATATCATTATACTACTTCTTCATTTTGTACAAGTCTATTGAGAAACCAAGAATAGAAAAAATCACATACAGTCAATTGATAATGGAACTCTTACCATTCACATCCGCGATTATAATCACGAATATCATAAGCACTGTGTTCTCTAGTTCTGATCGTATTTTATTAGGTTACTTCATGGAACCTATATCTTCTGCCTCCTTAATTGCAGTTTATTCAATATCACTTGGTTTCGGAACTTTCTTGCAGATTTTTTCCTCTGCCATAGGAGGAATATTTATACCAATAATCGCCAGTATACATGGCAGAGACGAAAAAGATTTTTCTAAGATAAACAATTTGACAAATTCTTCTACAAAGTGGTCTTTTCTTGCAACAGGTCCACTATTCCTGTTTTTCATGATATATCCATCTGAAATATTGGGTACACTCTATGGCCCTGATTATTCTTCTGGTGGATCGACCCTATTTTTGATTATTTTAGGGTTTTTGTTCTTTACCCTCGGTTACTCTCAGAAAAACGCATTTTCCGCTTTAAAGCGTGCTGATCTGGGATTTAAAATAACCATAGTTGGCGTGATTTCAAATATTGGTCTGAATCTTATGTTGATTCCAAGATTAGGGATAGAAGGGGCAGCATTTTCTTTCATGTTTTTTTATTTTGTTACATCTATTCTTGCAGCTTATTATAGCAAGAAGTTCTTTGGTTTTAACTTTTCTTCATGGTTGTTGCCGTTTTTTGGCTTCTTCTTATTTTTATTCGTGACACTCTCTTTTGTTAGAGTCAGCTTATTTTCCGTTATTAACTCGTTTATCGCATCGCCTTTTAGTTCCTTTGGGTTATCCCATTTTTCAGTCTTTTTTGTATTAGGACTTTTGTTTTTATTTATGACGAGTATTTATGTTGTTGGGGCAGTCTACTTGAGGTTATTAGATAGGAATGATATCAAATTATTATCCTCCTTTTTGAGAAAATTGAAAGTACCATCATATTTCATTAATATTGTTAATAAACTTCCATATTCAGAATCGTGATTTTTATGTCAAAATATTTCGGAACAAACGGTATTCGCGGAACAATTGATGTTCTTACACCAGAGTTAGCATACAAGGCATCGTACGCAACAGGGGTTTATTTTAAAGGCGGAAAGATACTAATTGCAACTGATGCTCGCTTAACCGGCCCAATACTTAAAGAAAAAGTTATTGTTGGTTTACTTGATGCAGAATGCACTGTTTTTGATTTAGGCGGGGTTTCGACACCTACAGCAGAATTTATGGTAAAAAAGCTAAAAGCCGATGGCCTAATTGTAATAACTGCTTCGCATAATCCGCCAGAATACAATGGACTTAAGATAATGGATAGAAATGAAATTTCTATATCAAAAGAGCGTGGAGAAGAAATAGAAAGAATGATAGATAGCCCCCCAAAAATAAAAATGAAAAAAGGCGCAATATCTAAACACAATAATTCAATTAATGACCATATTGAGGCGATTCTAAATCAAATTGATAAAAACAAAACAAAAGGAAAACGTCTCTTGTTAGATTGCGCAAACGGTATGGCAGCAACAATTGCACCATATTTATTCCGCGAGCTAGGATGCGAGGTAACAACTATTAATTCTCATATTGATGGTAATTTTCCAGGAAGACCAAGCGAACCAACTGAAGCAAATGTTCAAGATCTAATTAATGCAGTTAAATACGGAAATTATGATTGTGGAATTGCATGGGATGGCGATGGTGATCGTGTAATTTTTGTTGATGAAAAAGGCGAGTTTGTTATTGGAGACAAGGTATTTGCAATCTGCGAAATATTAAAATTAAAAGAAAAGTCTGGTGAAGTCGTTACTACTGTTGCGACATCGCGAATAATTGAAGATGTTGCAAAGAAGTATAGTTCAAAGGTTGTTTTTACGAAAATAGGAGCACCATACTTAAGCGAGGAAATGGCTAAGGGCAAAGCAGTAATAGGTGGTGAAGAAGTTGGTGGAGTAATCTGGCCAGAAGTAAGCCTAGCTAAGGATGGTTTCTTAACTGCTGCGAAAATTGTTGAGGCGCTAAGCGAGAAAAAACTAAGCAAATGGCTAGAAGATATTCCAAAATATTATAACGAAAAAACAAAAATTGCAGCCAGCGAAACGCAAAAAACAAAAATAATAGCTAAAATGCGAGAACATGCTGTTAAAAACAAATTAACCTTTATCGATATTGACGGAATCCGCATTAATTTTGATGATGGATGGGTTATTGTTCGCGCCAGCGGAACTGAAAATTATGTTAGAGTATTTACAGAAGCAAAAAGTGCAAAGCGTGCCAAAGATCTTTTAAATGATTACATAGAATTAGTTAAGCGATTACTTGAGGTACTTTAAATCCCAACTTTTTTCAAGTATTCAAAAAGGGGGTTGCGCTAGGGGGTTTGCCCCCTGGCACTTGATTAAGATTATAAACATTGTCATCTATCCAATTATTATGAAAAAGAAAAAGCTTGAGGATACGACACCCATATCAATCGTATTTTTGAATAATATTCTTAACATAATAGAAGATATAAGTAACTCTCTATTTGAGATCACCGAAATACAAACAAAAAGACCATTTGAATATTCAGAATTTATCCAGGCTTTAAAATCCAAAAATCAAAGTAATATACTTAAAATGCTTCCTGATGAAATCGCAAAACAGGTAATGTCATCTTTCTTTGGCATAATCGCTGAGTTTGCTTATGTCAAGCAGAAAAGTGCAAACCCAGAACAGCTGACTTCAGAAGAATTAAATAAAATTGCAAATGCTTTAAAGAAAGAGATTAAAAACATTCGTAAATTAATTAAAAATTATAAAAAGAATATTAAAACAAATAAAAAAGATAAAAAAATAGTAAAGGTTAATTGGGATTAAGGTGATATTATGGCAAGAAAAAGAAGTGAAGAAGAAATTTTAGAAGAAGCTGAACCAGTTTCGGTTGTGATTTTGAATAATATAGTAAATATAACTGAGGACCTTGCTGAGACAGTGTTGGATCTTGCAAAGTTACAGAGAAAAAGACCGCAGGAATTTAAAGGTCTGCTTGAAAATCTTGCAAAAGCTAAAAAAGAGGGCCCAGAAAGTTTAATTGGTGTTCTCCCAGAAGCAGTAGCAAAACAAGTAATGAGTGCAGTTATGAGCTTAATGATGACTGTGGGGTCTATGAAACAGGCTATGAAAGGGGGAAGCACAACAAGCTCAATGCCTTTTGACCCTCAAAAAATGAATCCAGATGATTTAGAGAAAGTAGGAAAAGCATTAATGGAAGAATCTGCTAAGCTTGATAAGGTTATTCATGAGTATGAGAAAGATCTTTTATCAGCTAAAAAAGGCAAGAAATAATCAGAATTCCATACTTTCTCGAAGCCGCCTTTATCATATTGATTGCTGTTTTAATATTGCATACACGTACAGCTAGTTCCAGTACTTAACTGTAGTGCCCCAGTTTTATTTAAAGTACGGTCGGTACAGTACTCTTTTCCGCAATAAGGAAGCACATCTGATTCACCGCAGAATACTGTTGAGTTTATTGGTTCACCTATTAAAAGATTTAATATACTTGGAAGAGATATATACAATAAAGCCAAAACCAGGGCTGATCCTATAATTATCTTTGGCCAAATGGGTTTCTTGGTTTGTTTTCTATTTCTATTTATAACCCAATCTATTAAGAGCCAAATTATTCCAATTAAAAGTAGTATCATTATTAGAATGCCCAATATAGGTTTGGCACTCTGACATAAAGTAACTAAAGCTTGGACCATGTTCATCAACTTAAAACCTTATTAATTTAAATCTATTGTATAAATAATTTTCTATGTCAAGAATGCCAAAGTTAGGTTTTTTAAAAGAATTATCTCTAGAAGATTTAAAGGACTCTGATCCCGGTGCCTTTAATAACCTTATTAGTTTTTTTCATAGGCTAGATGAGAAAGAATTTCCCGAGGCTATTAAAGCAACAAAAGAAAAGTATGGGGCATTATTAGTTCTTGGCAATGTTTATAAAAAAATTAAGAAAAAAGGATCAAAAAAACTTCTTAAAGAAGCAGAAAAAATGATCCTTACCATGAGTTCATTAAAGCACAGTGTGGCGCAGGGCAGGCCGCAGGAAGTTACTTCTCCAAGATTAGGTAAATTTAAGGATGCGACGTCTCCAACTACTGCTATAGAAAACACAACATCTCGGATTTTCGAGTTAGTACGGGCAGGCAAAATATCATTTATAAATGTGCATACTCGTATTAGCTTTGATGAAGAGAGAAATGCCATTTCAGACAAAATAAGTAGCCAGCCCATTTTTAGAGTAGCCGATGAATTCAAACGTGGTAATACTGGTTATCAGGACGTTCTTCAATATGGCGCCAGTGACAATAAACCCCTGTCTGCAGTATCTGATTATATGAGAAGAAAATTTCAGAGAGTTATAGGTGTAGTATTATTTTCTTATTTTAGGCAGGTACCAGAAGAAATTAAAGAGGGCGGCTTTTTAGGTCTTGGAGTTAAAACAAGAGTCGTTACTAAATCAGTAGAAGATCCTGATAAAGCAGTGCTTGCCTTAACCTTACCAACAAATAGAAAAGATGACTTTGGTAGGGACGGTATGTTATGGGAGGTATTAATTGTAGGAGATAAAAAAAACCTGGAAGAGCTCCATGCTAACCTAAAGAATGTAGCTGACGTAGTAAGGTTAATGGCCGAACTTATACCTGGTCTTAAGGAGATTGAGAAATTAGAAACACAACCAACTAATATAGATCCTAGTACAAAATTTGTTAGCTCTAGTTATCCTAGCTTATTCTCCTAATTACTAAAACAATTACGGGATTGACTTCAAAGCTTCCTTCACAAATTCTACAATCCCATTCGCATCCAGTTTATATTTTCTCATCAAATCTTTTGCATCTCCGCTCTCGCAAAACGTATCGTGAATTCCATGCCGCTTTAATATCGCACCAGTTTGCTCTTCACTAAGCACTTCAGCTATTGCGCCACCCAATCCACCATAAATCTGGTGTTCCTCAACACTAATAAGCAATTTAGTTTTCTTTGCCCATTCTAATATACAATCGTGATCTATTGGTTTAATCGTATGGCAATCAATTACTGCGCATTCTATGCCTTCCTTTGAGAGCTGTTCAGCAGCCTTTAAGCTTTCGTAAACTTCTAATCCACAAGCAAATATTGCAGCATCTTTTCCTTCACGATAAACATTCGCTTTTCCTATCTCAAATGGTGTTTTTTCCGTAGTAAATGTAATTACTTTTTCTCGTGAGGTGCGAATGTATGCCGGTCCGAATCTATTAGTTATAGCCTTAACTGCTTTTCTTGCCTCTTCAACATCACATGGCACAATAATTATCATATTTGGGAGCGCACGCAGCATCGCAATATCTTCTAATGCCTGGTGCGTTGCGCCATCCTGTCCAACGCTTATTCCATTGTGCGATGCATGAATCTTTACATTCGCATTTGTATAACAAATTGAAACTCTTATCTGATCCCAATTGCGGCCAGGAGAAAATGCAGCAAATGCAGACATAAATGCAATCTTTCCGCAAAGCGCAATGCCTGCAGCAACACCTGCCATATTCTGCTCTGCTATGCCTATTTGTACAAAGCGCTGCGGAAACTTTTCAGCAAACCAATTAACGCGCGTACTTTCTTGAACATCTGCAGTTACAACCCAAACATTATGATTTTCTTGCCCAACTTCTAATAATCCTTTTCCAAAACCATCTCTAAGCGATACTGCATTTTTTGATGTGAGTAAATCTTCTATAAGATACATTTCTTTTGTTTTTAGCATTCTACTCTTCCTCTATTCTTTTTCGTTCTTCTTCCAAAAGCGTAATTGCTTCATCAGCTTGCTCTTTGCTCGGTGTTTTGCCGTGCCATTCGCTTAAATATTCCATATAAGGAATTCCCTTGCCTGGAATAGTATGCGCAATAATAACTGTTGGTCTTTCATAAACTGCCTTTGCTTCTTCGCATGCCTCAATAAATTTCGCAATATTATGGCCATCTACTTCAATTACGCGCCAGCCAAATGCACGGTATTTTTCAGCAAATGGTTCTAATGGTAATATATCTTCGGTCATACCATCCATCTGAATGCTATTACGATCTATTATCGCGGTCAAATTGTTTAATTTATACTTATTTGCGAGCATGATAGCTTCCCATGTTTGGCCTTCATCATGCTCTCCATCGCTCATTGCGCAATAAACGCGCCAGCGCTTGCGTTCTGCCTTTGCTACGATCGCCATACCAACTGCTTGGCTTAATCCTTGGCCTAGTGGTCCACCAGAATTTTCTATTCCAGGTAGCGAACCAGGATGTGGATGACCTTGTAATCGTGAGCCTAGCTTTCGCAGTGTCATTAATTCTTCTTTTGGGAAATAGTCTGCATTTGCCATTGCTGCGTAAAGTACAGGTGCAACATGTCCATTTGATAAAAGTAATCTGTCTCTATCTGGCCAGCTTGGGTTTTTCGGATCATGATATAATACATTAAAATAAAGCGCAGAAAAAATATCTGCCAAACCTATGCTGCCAGCGCTGTGCCCACTCTTTGCCTCAAGTAGCATGCGAATTACATCCTGTCTTATCGTATTCGCAATCAGCTTAAGCTGTTTTATATTCGTTATTTTTTTATGCATATTTTGCCTCTTTAATCGCGTTCTTTAATGCCTTAATTGATTTTGCAATATCCTCAACACTAAATATCGCACTAGCTGCAACAATCTTATTTGCACCTGCAGATATTGCCAGTTTAATTGTTTCTGTGTTTATGCCACCATCGACTTCAATATCATATTTAGAATTTCGCTCTCGCAAAATCTTTATTTTTTCCTCAACCTCAGAAATATATTTTTGTCCGGAGAAGCCAGGATGCACAGTCATTGCTAAAAAATAATTAGTTTCCTTCTCGTACTCGAGCACTTTTTCGATTGGTGTATTTGGATTAAATGCAATTCCTAGTTTTCCACCAACAGCTGCAATTGTTTTTTTAATTTTTTGAAAATCCATTTTTGATTCAACGTGCACAAGATGCAGCGCATTTTTTATCCTTACCCTATTAATCCAATTTTCCGGATGCTGAACCATCCAATGAAATTCGTAATTAATTCCATTAGGCAAATCTTTTAGTTCTTCCAAACCGATAGTTTTGTTTGGAACAAAATCATTATCCATTATATCTATCTGAACAGTTTTTAGATAAGGTTTTACAGCTTCAATCTGCTTTATCAATTCATCCTTTGTTTTAACTAAAATGGCAGCAATTAGTTCAATAGTTTTAGAATTAGCGTAACGTCTGCTCTCATTTATCTGCATTTGCCTCCCCTCTCGAAGCTTTTAGGAAAAGCTTCACCAAAACCGTGAGTTTAATTAGAATAAGTTAAATAGAATAAAATGGATTAGAAATATAAAGTTATTGCATTGAGCTTTGTATCATGAGTAATGAGTCAAACTTTGTTGCAAGGCTAAATTCTTAATTTCTCCATTATATTAACCTCAGAAACAGGGGAAGCAATAGAATTACTTACAAAAACAAATTCACATTGAGTTCGTAACTTTGCCAG
>JAGVWJ010000050.1 GCA_018304385.1 Microcaldota archaeon | reverse complement strand
TTTCGAATAGCTTTTGCTTATTTCGAATTTTGTCTGTAACACCCTTAATCCTCAAATTGTCTATGATTTTTTTCAATTTCTGCCTTAAGAGGTCGATTTTCCTATTTATTCCTTGCACCATTCTTTCCACTTTTTTTGGTTTTTTAGTAAAGTCCTTTTGTCGTGTCCTTCCTTTCCAAGCATCTGGACTTTTTTTCTCTGAGTCCGAATTTTTAGAATCTGATTTTGATCTTCTCCATTGTAACCATTTCTTATTTTTTGTAATTAGGCTAATAATGTTCTGGATTAAAGGTGTGGATGGCTGTTGGCCTAAACACGATTGTACCTGTTCAGAAGTTATTTTGCTTGCCGAGATTGGTAGTGTTTGCTCACGTTGTAACTTAGATTGTTCAGTACATTGACTTTCTTTTTCTATTTGGGCGGAGTATATCTTATTATCTTGGGAATTTGAGGCGTTATCTGTTATTGTTTTTTCCCTTTCTTCTGCTTTCGAAACACTAGACTGCTGGATTACTCCCGGCTCCTTAATATCTGGTTTGGGATCATCTTGTACTATGTTACTGAATGTTATATCTGCAGCTCCTATATTCGAGCTAGGCACTGGATCATTTTGTGGTTTTTCCAATGTTGCGCTTGCCTCCATCTTAGTTTCCAAATTTGTTTGGCTAGTCGAATCTTTATTTGTAGTGCTAAGGGCATTAGATTGCTCTGCCTGGCTAACATTTACAAGTTGCGACACAGTATTGTCCGTTCGAGCAGTTGTATTTACGCCAGCTTTTTCTCTTAACTCGCCAACCATTATATTAATATAAACTACATCCAAAAGCGGTTTTAGATTCAGAACTATCTCTTTTTGTTGATTATTTCCTTTGCATGTACTGCAATCTCCGCTGCAGTCTGAACCACACCCACCAGTTTTCTTAGTAGCTTGATCTGGAGTTTGTTGCTGTGGGGATTGCAGTGAAGTTTCTCTTTTTGAATGTTGTACAGATTGCATCTGCTGTGCAGCTCTTTGCGCAATAGCATCTAAATTCATGGCCTTTGCTTTCTCTATATCAATAGAACTGGCAGCATCAAAAATACTAAACGCACTGGTTTCTTTCATAGGTTCTTTGGATTTAAATCTAGGACGCTGTTGTTGGACGGATATTGCAGCACTCTCCTGCTCGTTGGGTGCTTTTTTTTGTTCTCGTTTTGGCATATTTATCCATTACTCAGCTGTTGAAGTGTTGCTTCTATGAACCTTCTTACTTGCTCATCAGCGTGCATGGATAGCATATTATCAACTAATGATTTTGTATCCCTGATGCTGATGCCGACTTCTCTAGCTTTTCTAGCCACTTCTTGTATTATGCCAACTAGCGCTATTATTCTCTCAACTGCTGCAGTATGCTGTGCTTCTTTGACCATTATTGCTATCTCAACAATTGCCGTTCGCATGTTTTTGTCTACAAATTCAACAAAATCCCTTGGCAATGATTCAATAGCCTTTGCTGTAGGCGCATCAATAATGCATGGCCTTTGACAACTAGAACAACCTTTAGGTTCTGTACCAGCAAATTTAGGTAGTCTTTGCGCAGCTGCACTACTTCTAAAGAATAATCCCATGCAAATTTATTAGAAATTAGGTTAATTTATATACTTCCCTAAAAAATTTAGGTGTGCCTAAATTTTATTTTTTCTTTTTTATTTCACACTTTGTACTTAAACTCTTGGAAGTTAAATAGATTGATGCTATAAACAGCGCTAAACTAATTATCTTAAACTCCTCACCTTTTAGTGGTAGGAATGAAAATGAAATCGGCACTCCTATTAACACAGCTCCATAAGTAACTAGAAAAGATTGACAAACTGGGCAAGCGCTGGCAAGCATTCCAAAGCCAAAGCCTGCTGCGCCAAATTTATTTAAACTTAATAAAAGCGCAACGCTTGCAAGAAGTGAAAAAATAGCTAAATATAAAACACTAAATACTGTGATATCTGGTGCGACAATCACCTCTTTATCAATAAGCAAGGCAGGCAAACTTATAAAATTCATTAAGAAAATGGAGATGAGTAAAACTACAAATAAGATAACAATGAACTTTTTGAAATCTTTTTTTATAGAATTTAAAATTAGCTTCATATTAAACTAAGATTTGGTAGAAAGAATTTAAACCTATGCCTGAATAACATAAATTATGGTACTCGCTTATCTTATTGGTGCAATAATCGCAGCAGTAATTATAGGTTATGGCGCTTGGTTTGCTTATTCTAATCGCAAGAATTTCTGCTGTGAAATGACTTCTATGATGATTGGTATGACCTATGGTACAATTGCTAGCCTAGTAGCAGGAACGCTTGTAGGTCTTTATACGGGGGATTTTGTCTGGGCAATGATAATTGGAACGATAGTAGGTATAGTAGTTGGTGCGCCGCTTGGCGAATTAGGTGGGTCTTTAGGCAGAATGGAAGGAATAATGGCAGGGCCAATGGGCGGCATGATGGGTGCAATGCTTGGAGTAATGGCAAGACCTTACGATATTGAACTGTTTATGGTATTTTTTTACGCGCTGTTGCTTCTAGTTGTTTTTGAGATTACTAATGTTGTTTATAAGAAGATTGGAAAGCAGCTTGATGTAAATCATGTGATAAATACTAGTGTAGCATCACTTGTCATTTTAGCAATAATTTACTTCCTAAATTTCAGTGTTGATATAGTATCTGCGACTGGGCCATTTGGTTCTATTACAAACGCGCAACTGCAAGCACCAGATCAACAATTAACTACTAAACTTGAAAATGGTGTGCAAACTATCGAGCTACGCGCAACAGCATTTGGTTATAGCCCTAATCGAATAGTTGCAAAATCTGGCGTTCCTATTCGCATAACTGCTTCAGCAGATAATAATGCTGGTTGCTCGCGTTCATTAACATTCAAAGATTTTGGAATTCGGAAAATACTTACGCCAGGCGTAACTGAAACTATTCAATTTACTCCTGCACAGCCGGGAAAATATGTTTATTCCTGTGGAATGAATATGTTCCGTGGCGAGCTAATTATTGTTTAATTATATAGGAAGATGAATCAGATGCTCAGCATAGAAGAGATATCTGAATTGAAAAAAACGCAGAATCACTTAGAAGGAGGAATGAAAAAAATAGAAAAAAATCAGCGCGCTAGTGTTGTAACGCTATCGCAACAGTTAGAAGAATTAATAATAGAAATAGAATTAACACTGCAAAAACAAAAAAGTCTATGGAATCCTTCTGTCAGCACTAGGATAAGGATCGCTAAAAAAGGCATTACACTTTCCAAAGAATTGACTGATTTTGAAATAGAGGTAGCGAATGAATTCGAAAAGCGCAACATCTCTGAAGACATAGGAAAAAGGCTTGTATCAATTATAAAGTTGATCAAAAATAGCATGATGGAAGATGCAAAAAAAGAATTTGAGTATTTTTCAGAGATTATTAATCTGAGTAAAAGATATGAACAAATTGAAGAAGAGATAAAAGATAAAGACAAGGTCCTCAAAAGAGAGCAACTAAAGCTAGAGAATTTATTGGCTGAAATGTCTGCACTGGAAAAAGAAACTATTGATTTAGAAAAAGTGCACAAACATGAAAACCTATCTGAAAATTTAAAAAAATTAGAAGAGATTAGGGCAGCATACCTTCATTCCTTGGCTTCAGAGTCAGTATTAAAACTACTAGATGAGGTAGAAAAATATTCCCTTAAAGAATATGATCCAATCTTTCCAGGAAAAGATGAGATAACAGAATTGAAGAAGTTTCTTTCCGAATATACTGTGTTTGGGAGATGCAACGCAAGCCAGCTTTGTGATTTCTTCGAATATAGTGAAAAAAAGCTTTCGCATGTTTGCTCAGAAACCTCCAGATTTAAAAGAGTAATAATGGAAAATAGAAATTTTTTTGAAACTATCAATTCATTGAAGCAGACTACATTTCTAGCAGTGGATGACGAGAACGAAAATATCATGAATTTCTATGCTGAAAGAATGGAAAGCGCACGGTACATCGTTGGGCAGATAAGAGAAATAGGAAAAGGGAAACACTTATATAAAGAGGAATATGAAAAAAACAAGCAAAATGAGAGAAGAAAAGAAGAGTTTTCTAAATACTCGAAAAAAGATTTGGAAGCAGAGCTGGTACAGATCAAAAGCCTTCTTGAACTTCTAAACGCAGATTATCAAGTGCCAGGCGGGCAATCTAGCGCAACCCCCATTGAAGAAAAAAAGGGTTTGTTATCATCGCTTTACCGCATGTTTCGTAATCTCTAAAGAACAACCGCTATGTGCATTACAAAAATCCTCGCATTGCTGTGCATAGTCTTTTTCTTTATAACCAAAACCGCAAACCTCGCATGCGTATATTTGGTTTCCTTTATATTTTTCTTGTTTGACCATTTTAATCCAATAACATATTAATAATATATTAATAAACTTGAGTTATCAATGTCAAATGCCCAAACATTTGACAGCTAGTGAATTCCCATGGAATTCGCTGGATTTAAAAAATTAGCCTTACAATACAAAACAGAGGTTTTCTAGATGCCAGTAACAAAAGAATCAGACATTAACAGATTATTCAGCTATTCTTGGAATTTTTATCGCTCTAAGCTAGTTTATATAATTGCATTTTCCATTCCAATGATTGTCGCGTGGTTCATACTAGCAACAGTGCAAGCACCAACATACTCTGCATTAGGCGCGCCGCATCTACGTACAGGCAGTTTGCCAGAATTAACATCTTTTGACATCATAGTAATTGTCGTTGGCTACCTAGCAGCAATACTTATATTTGCTGAGACAATAGTTAACATAAATTTATTAATAAAATCCAAAAGAATGCTTACTAATCCTACCTCAGAGATTCTTACTGGCTTAGGGAAATATGCATTCTCTATTACTGCATTCTTAGTTATTATGTTTTTGATTATTTTTGTTCTACAGCTAGCGACATTTGAAAAAACTGGGCAGAGATTTTTATTTCCAGGCATTGTTTTTCTTTTTTCCTACTTTTTATTTTTCACACCAACTGCAATAGTTATAGATGATGAAGATACATTTAGTGCAATGAGGCGTTCGATAACATTGGCGCTCCGCAAGCCAAAGCTTATATTTACCTGGCTTTTATTTGCAGTTGCACTTATTACTATATTGGGTTGGTTTTTCTTAGAATCTAATATTATTCCAAAGCCTTTGTCACAATATATTTACGTTGCGCTTCATCTTTTATTTATCAGTCCGTTCTTGCTTATTCTTCAGACACAGATGTATATTGAGAAGTATCCGCTGGCTAGATGATTAATATGCCAAAAAACCCAAAAGCTGCAAGGCAAACAGAATCCCGCAAGAAAGATCATGTAGACATTGTGCTGAAAAAAGATGTCCAATATGCGAAAGGTGCAGGCTTTGAAGAGATAGATCTCTTGCATTGCGCATTGCCAGAATGCGATTTTAATAAGATAGATTTATCTTGCAAATTTTTAGGAAAAAGGCTTGATGCGCCGCTTTTGATAACAGGCATGACTGGTGGGTATAAGGATGCTGAAAGAATAAATCGTTCGCTCGCAGCTGCAGCTGAAAAATATAAATTAGCATTTGGTGTTGGCTCGCAAAGGGCAATGATTGAAAATGCTGAATTGAAAAAAACTTATTATGTACGAGATGTTGCACCAAACATTCCGCTGCTTGCGAATATTGGTGGCGTACAGTTACGCAAATACGGGGTCGAGAAGGTCTCGAGTCTTGTGTCTAGCATTGAAGCAGACGCACTTGCAGTACACTTAAACGCATTACAAGAAATCATTCAGCCAGAAGGTGATCGTGATTTTACTGGTGTACTTAGCGCAATAAAGCAGGCTTGCGAACAATTAAGCGTGCCAGTTATTGTAAAAGAAACTGGAGCAGGTATTAGCAGCGATGTTGCACTTAAGCTGCGTGATATTGGAGTTAAATATATTGATGTAAGCGGTGCTGGCGGTACAAGCTGGAGCAAAGTAGAATACGAACGAAAGGGTTTTACACCTGGATTTGAAAACTGGGGTATACCAACTGTTGCAGCTATTTTAATGTGTAGAGGGGTTCTCCCGCTTATTGGTAGTGGAGGCGTGCGTAATGGTATTGATGCAGCGAAATGCATTGCGCTTGGTTGCGATATTGCTGGAGCTGCTTATCCCTTTATTAAAAGTCTTGAGTCTCAGTTTGTCCTTCGGACAAATCTCTCGAACTCGATGCGAGTTCTCGATTCAGTCCAGAGTCTTGATAAACTTATAGAACAATGGATTACTCAAATGAAAACATGCGCATTTCTAACTGGCAGCAAGAATTACGAGCAGCTAAAGAAGGCGAAAATAGTATTTAGAAATAGCAATGAGCTGTGAGCATTGAGCCACGTTTCGTTTGCTCACTGCCCATTGCTGATTGCTCATGGCAGCAGCATGTTACACTCCTATTTAAATTTAAACTTCGCCATTTGTCTAACTTTAGATATATTTATAAAATGTTATAGGGAGATATATAATATGGCAATACATCTGGAACCACCTATGCCAACCATTCGAGTACAACCACCTACTGGTTTCAGCAGATTAGATAGAGGGTTAGTTGCATTCAGAAGATTATTTTCTTCCCTAGGTGCCAATGACTTAAATGATCATGTTGAGCGTGTGCTATCAGTAGCATTAAGAAACAGAATAATTGAACCAGACCGTTTTGAAACCAATTCAAAACCACCAGAAATAAATGAGCGTCTACTATATGAGATAGGTTGTCATCAGCTTGACCAGAGAGCGTTATCACGCGTCAATAGGCATCTTCCACAGGCAGTTAGAAAATATGAGAAAATTCGTCGCCAGCTTAAGGTATTAGGCGAACTTAGGGATTTAGATTTAGAGGCAGCGCCTCTTAGTATGTATGCTGCCATTTTAAATAGGCCTCCTGAAGCATTGCTCGCAAGGTTAGCAGATATTGGGGAATACCACGATCCTGAATGGCGCAGACAAGTTGATAAAGGAAAACATAGCGCACTTTTTGATTCAAAAATGACAGCACATCAAGAACAAAGAAAGATTGCGCGTATAGGTCGCCTCTTGTATGCACCACTTGCAGATTTTCTAGGATATCGTAAGCTATCTGGTGAGATATTAGAGGTCGCAGCCATAACGCTATTTAGAGATAGTTTTAGTGACGTAGTAAGTCAATTAAATGAACTTCAAGCTCATCATAGCAGCACTGCAGTCCTAGCACATGGCATAGCAAAAAAAATAGATGAATTCTGTGAACAAGAAGACATAAAAGTAGATATAATATTTAGAACGGAAAAGAGCATGGGTAAGATCGTGGAAAAGGTAAGATATCACCAAAGCCCGCATAATGGCGGAAGACCAGATTTTTCAGTTCGTGATTTACATGATTTATTAGCATTCAAGGTAATCATAAAAGATCCACGTGGCAAAAAACTAACAGAAGAGGAAAAATTAGCATTGGTATACAGAATTAAATCGTTTGTTGAGGATGAGATATATGCTAAAACCTCGTTAAAAGATCTTACTCCGGATCAAGATACGCTAGATATGTCACTTAAGGGATATGGTACGCGATTAGAAGTGCAAGATTACTTTAAAATCAAAAAAGCAAATGGATATTCATCTATCCATCTAGATTTCATCATACCACGCGGAGAATTTGTCAACTTTGAAATTCAGATAAACACAGAGGAAAGTGATTTTTGGGCGAGACGTGGTGGTGCTGCACATTTTGTTTATAATGCAGAAACATATGGCGGCACAGACGCCCTAAGGGTTTTTAACACAGTATGGGCGCAAATGATGGATGCATTAAAAACTGGTAGAGATGACGTTGTTGCAAAATTATTAGTACCATCTTTTAAATTAAGTGTAGTTGACCTTGTTGTTCGATCTACTACTGGAAGACAGATGTATCGTGGACGAATTGGTATTCCAAGCAATAGACTAGTTGCCGATTTATTAGTAAAGGCGGGTATAGATATCACAAGTGGTGCAATAACAGTACCAAATAAACCAGATTACAGATTAGATAGACCTCTTAATAACTTAGATGAATTAGAGGCCGTGTATGACCCACGGGTGCAGTTATCAGCTCGTTTTGCCACAAGTATGCTATCAAGATGTAGTGAAGTTCAAACAGCAGTTTTATTATCTAAATACTTGGCTGAATATACCCCTTTGCCCTAGTTATACACCTTCAAACTGATAGATATCCTTCATAACGTTTAGGACCATATTTGTATTGGTTTTTTCTACATTTGGTATCTTTAATATTTTTTTAATTAATGCACTAAGCTCGGCACGGGATTTACACATTACAAGTGCCTCAGAATCATACGCACCAGTAATATCATAAACTGCTGCAACCCCTGGCAATTTGCTTATTTTTTCTTGCACATCTAACAAGGCACCATGTGATATGCTTATCTGCACAACACCCATGAATTCATATCCTAATTTTAGGAAATTTATATTTGCAGTATAACCTAGAATATACTCTTCTTTTTCCAATTGCTTCATTCTCTCAATTAGTGCAGCAGGGCTTATGCTTATGGCCTTTGCAAGCTCCCGGTAGCTGCGCCTGCAATTCAACCGCAACTCTTTTAAAATTTCCCTGTCTATTTGATCTAATTTCAAATGTTTACTTTTCATGGTTTATTCCCTCTTATAGTAAACATTTGTTAAGAAAATTTATAAATATTGTGTATTTTTGTTTGGTATGTTTAATGAAATGTTTATATATGGCTTGTACTTCTCATATTTAATAAATAAATGTTTTGAATTTGCAATGTAATAAACAAACAATTAAATTAATTACTTTAAGGGGTGGATTGAGTATGGATGGAAAAGGTGCGAAGCAATTAGCTGAAAAAGAAAAATTGGAATTGGTAGATGTAAAATTTGTAGACATGCATGGCCAGTGGCAGCATTTTACCATGCCATTAAGCATGCTTGAGTTTAATGAAAAGGATGCGTTACCATTCGATGGTTCAAGCATAAGAGGTTTTCAGGAAATAGATGAAAGTGATATGTACCTTATACCTGATTACTCAACGACATTTGTTGATCCATTCTCAAGCAGAAGTATAAGCGTTACATGCGACGTATATGATCCAATAAAAAAAGAAGCTTACCCAAGAGACCCAAGAACAATAGCAAAAAAAGCAGAGGCATATCTTAACTCAAGCGGCATAGGAGACACTGCATATTTTGGCCCTGAAGCAGAGTTTTTCATATTTGATGATTTAAGATACTCTCAAAATGAACATTCTGGATATTATTTTATTGATTCAGAAGAAGGAATATGGAACTCAGGAAAAGTAAGCACCAATGGCACTGGAAATCTTGCTTACAAACCAAGGCACAAGGAAGGTTATTTTCCTGTTTTACCACATGACGCAGTTCATGAAGTTCGAAGTGATGCTATTCTTACAATGATGAAGTGCGGCATCACTATTGAAAAACATCACCATGAAGTTGCTACTGCTGGTCAATGTGAGATAGGCATAAAATACGATACTTTAGTGAAGTCCGCAGACAACATGCAGATCTATAAATATGTTGTAAAAAATACTGCAAAGAAGCATGGAAAAGTTGCAACATTTATGCCAAAGCCGCTCTTTAATGATAATGGAAGCGGCATGCATACGCATCAAAGCATATGGAAAGACGGAAATAACCTTTTCGCAGGCGAAGTCTATGGTGGTTTGAGCGAAACTGCACTCTATTATATTGGAGGACTGCTTACACATGCACGCGCATTAGCAGCAATACTAAATCCGACAACTAATTCCTATAAGCGTTTGGTTCCTGGTTTTGAAGCGCCAGTTAATCTTGCTTATAGCTACAGAAATAGAAGTGCAGCAGTAAGAATTCCAGTTGCAGAAGGTGCAGGACCCGCGGCAAGAAGAATAGAGTACAGGCCTCCAGACCCAAGCTGCAACCCTTATACTGCATTTTCAGCAATGCTTATGGCTGGTTTGGATGGCATTAAAAGAAAAATCCATCCTGGTGAAGCGGTTAATGAGAATATTTATAAAATGTCTAAGGAAAAAATTGCAAAAATAAAGAAAATGCCCGGCAGCCTAAAGAGTGCATTAGGCGAGTTAGAAGCAGACCATGCCTTCTTGCTTGAAGGAGGGGTTTTCACAAAGGATTTCATTGAAATCTGGGTAGAGCGAAAGAGGGATGAAATTAACCAGGTTAATCTAAGGCCGCATCCATGGGAATTTTATTTATACCATGATGTGTAAGCGAAGCAATGAGCTTTGGGCCATGAGCAATGAGCCCTTTTTTCTTTTTTTCTTTTTTATAAAATTTGAATGCCCTGCTCTCTCATCATTCGTTCTAAAAAAGGACGAACGCATTTGCCTGCTAAAATATCTGCTTCTGCTAGTCTAACGAGTTGTTTTCTTGCTGTTTCCCTTGTTTTCGGATCTTTAAGATCGTTGCTTAAAGCAACTTCAATCAATCCGGAATCAATGCCATCAATTAAAGGTCCGCTGCGAGATGCTCTATCAACTTCTCTAGCTATTCCAGCTAATATTAGATCTGCAGATCGACCTTTTGGAAGTCTCACTGGGAGAGGCTGCTTTCCAGTTAATCTTGAGAGCGCTAACATTAATTGCATTTTACATCACCATCTCTGATCGAAAATTTTATTCAAAACTTTGACATCCAGCGAATTCCTTAGGAATTCACTAGCTGTCAAAATGGCAAACATTTTGACATGTTTATTTCTAATGGTTAAATTAGTAAAGAATCTATTGGGGAAAACCTTTTTTAAATGTTAGTTTCCTTCGTACGATACGTTTTAAAACACTATTTACCAATATATTTAGTATGAGGAGGATAACGCAAGTTACAGAGCACAGGGCACATAACACGAGACCCGAGACTAGCTCGGCTGCTGCAGATTATTTTGGTAGATATAAAAGAGAAACTTACCAGTCAATTAGAACTGCCACTGTGAGAGAAAACAAAGAATTAGCCAGATTAGTGAAGGTTTGGGATAGATATCTTTCTATATTTAAAGCTATGAATAAAGATAAAAATAGAGGTGCAGGAGTAAGCATTGATCACCCTGAATTGGTACTTTATAGAATTGCCTCGGCAGTTGTAGGAGATATATCATACCCAACGAAATTAATAGAACTTTTTTGTTTAAGGGACTTTCAAGAATTATTAGATATCAGAAAGCTTGAAGACAATAAATTTCTTCTTGGCGCATTCCTTAGCGCTTTAATAAACGCCGCAAAGAGCAGTAAATTTACTTTAAGCACTAACCATCTCGATTCATCCCCAGATAGCCTTGGTACACTTAATGCTAAATATCTTTTAATCTCTGGAGATGCTGGTGATTTTCTGGGCCAGCTTATGCAAGGCGGAAGAATTTTAGTTACAGGGAATGCTGGAGATTGGATTGGAGAGGGTATGGAAGGAGGGGAAATAGTTATAGAAAAGAATGTTGGTTCGAGCGCAGGCGCAGGTATGCATGGCGGCAGGATTGTTGTTAATGGAAATGCAGGAAGCGAACTTGGGGTGGAAATGCGAGGTGGGGAAATAATAGTCAAAGGCGATATAAATGAGGGCTTTGGATATTCCATGTATGGCGGAACGATATCAATAGAAGGAAATTATGGATCCCTGCCAGACCACATTGAAGGTGGCAACATATTTCATAAAGGAAGACAGATAGTAAAGGATGGGAAATTAGTATGAAAAGGAAGGCAATGGGCAGTGAGCATTTGGCAGTGAGCCACGCTTTACGCGCGAGCGATCCATTTCGTAGATTCAAGCCAGAACCAACTCAGGAAGTTAGAAAATTAGAAGTAACAGGGAACTTTGCTAAAATTAGAGAGGCATGGATTAAATGGAATGATCATCCCGACCTCAGGTATTACTCGGGTGATTATTTAGTAGCACTTGCAGCTATAGAAGGGATTTCTATATCCTCAAGAGATGTAGAGCGATTCTGTGTTTTACTAATTGAACATCAAGATGAGCCAATTTTTCATCTTAAGTCTGGGTTATTCTTAAGTGCTCTGATTAATAGTTCAAATGATAATGAGTTTCATCTTTCTACCCAACATCTGAAAGAAAGAATATGTAATTTAGGGTATAGAAATAAAAAGAAAATAATTATTGATGGAAATCTTGGTTTTAATGTAGGTATTGAAATGAAGAAAGGAGTTATTTTAGTTAGAGGAGATACTTATGACGGAGTAGGGGATAAAATGGAGGGCGGGTCAATCATTATATGTGGAAATTCCTCTGGTTGTGATGGTATTGGAAATAATATGCATGGGGGCGCCATACTAATAAAAGGAGGCGTTTATGAATTTGGAGATATTGGCAATGGAATGGATGGCGGAAGAATTACTGTACAAGGAAAGAAGATGGGCGAGTATGTGGATGATCCAGTAGAATATATTGCACGAATAGGATTGGTTACTTGTGGAGAAATACATATTTTCTGCAAATATTATGGCTTAGAAAGTGTTAAAGGTGGCATGGTATATCATAAAGGAAAATTAATTTATCCGAATAGGTGAAACTCAATGATTACAAATACCAATATCCAAAAAGAAATTCCAAGAAAGGGTACTGTTCGAGCGAGCGATCCATTTCGTAGATTCAAGCCAGAGCAGATGTGAAAGAAAACGAAAAGCTTAGGACAATTAAACTAGCATGGCTACGACTGTGTGAAAATCTAACAGGAGATCTCGAAACTCCTTATGAACGCGCAGTAGAATTAGTTCGCAGTTTAGAATATTCGGCAAAGGATGTTGAAGGATTTAGCTTGATGCTTCCACAACTCCAAACTCTAGAATCTTCTTCTCATTATGATGGACTTTTTCTTAGTGCGCTAATAAACATGGGTAAAGAACAAGATTATATAATTCATACAATTGATTTATACAGTCCTCTTAATTTTCTTGGATATGAAAATATCAAGAATATAACAGTTAATGGGGATGTTGGACTCAGGGTTGGCAATAGAATGAAAAAAGGTACCATAACAATAAACGGAAATGCAGGCACTTGTGTTGGCGAACTTATGCGTGGTGGTAAGATAATTGTTAATGGAAAAACAGATCAGGCCCTTGGAGGACCATATGGTAATGAAGGCGGTGAGATACACCTTAACGGGGATTTTGATCTCCCTAGCCATGCACACATGGGATCAGATATTTATCACAATGGAAAGCTTATTCATTCTATGCATTCTTGGCCTATGTTGAGCTGTATGGATTATTGGTGGCGCACTTTTCGCCACTGATAATCGTATTAAAAACTAATTCTTAGTAAGATCATCATGGACTCAGCACAACAATTTCTTGAAATCGAAAATGAAAATAAAGGTAGGGCGAAGATAATTATCGATCACCGCGAGAGCGAAAACTTTGATGAGATGTTCAAGCAAGCTGGCGCAGTAGCTGAGCGGACACAGCTTGAAATTGGAGACTTTATATGCAGCGCAAGATGCATTATTGAACGCAAAACGCGTGATGATTTTGAGGCAAGTATAATTGATGGCAGATTATTTACCCAACTTTTTAACCTGGTTTCTAATTACGAACGAGTAATAATCATTGTTGAAGGTGAAAGCAATGCGGAGAGATTGCGAAAAGAATCATTGCTTGGTGCGTATGCAACAATTATAACTGATTTTGGTGCTGCATTATTTTTTACAAGAAATATGGAAAAAACCGCAGAAATGATTTATGCAATTGCAAAGCACGAACAATTAGCGAAAAAGCAGCCATTACGTATTTATGCAAAGCGAAAAACACTAACTATTTCGCAGAATCAGCGTGCAATAATTGAGATGTTCCCAATGATTGGACCTAAAAAGGCAAAACAATTGTTAGAACATTTCGGAAATATTGAGAATATAGTAAAGGCAAGCGAACGCGAACTTAAGGAAGTTGAAGGTATGGGCGAAAAAAGAGCTAAGGTAATTCGCAGGATAGTTGAGGAAAAATATAATAAAGAAGAGGATAGTTTTGATATGATTTGAATATGAGCAAATGGTTTAGTGTTAGCTCAAGTTTATAAATGTTGTTATTGATAATATAAATATGCGATCAATAGAGCAGTTGCCCAAACCTTATATAGATTCAAAATCAACCCCTTATCGTAAACGAATCGCTGCCATGGCAAAACCATTACCTGATAAAGTGGCTGCGTGCATTGAAATGGGCGAGACTATTTTTAGAGGCACACCTAATCCACATGAGTTACTTGTTGATATTCCAGCGTTTTTAGAGGCTTTAGATAGATGCGGGAAGATAGTAGAAAGACACGGGATAGTACTCCCGGACATTCGCGATCCTGCTACTAGCATAACTCGTTCGGACAAATTTTTCCGTGATAATGGAGTACTTTTTGATGGTGCAAAATCAAGACTTTATGTAGGCCCACTACTCTTAACTAGAAGAATTGATTCTGTTGATATTTTTGTTGCAGCTTTAAAGGATCAGCATCTTGGGGCTGCAATATTCTTACCTGACAAAAGTTCCGATGGAGGTAATAGCTGTAGAATTATTCTTGATGCTGTTTCTCTTTTAGAAGAAGCAATATTTAGAATAAATCTTATGAGATTCCATCAACCAGAGCCAGTAAGCAGCATTATTAAACCAGTTACAAATGATAAGCAAGCCATAGCGAGACGTTTAAAAGAAATAAGTGATTTGGAAGATATTGATGGATTTAGAGCTATTCTTTCAGAACTTAATGGGGGTTCTAAGCAAATTGGTGCAATTTTTCCAGCTTTTGGAAAAATTCTTATCCTTAAGTTCATAGACCTTATGATAAGATCATACCATAGTGATGATGATATCGAACATACAATTAATCTATTTAATTTGATGGCAAGATGTACGGTGATAACCCAGTTAGCGGTTAATAGAGAGGGACAAAGGATAATAAATGAAGTAAATGGGGATCGGGTTCAGTATGATGAATCAGCAATCATGAGAGCCAATGAGGCTACTTTGGATTTTGTTGGCTGGCTAGCGAATATAGCGTATGGCGATCCATTTTTTAGGATTAGCGATATTCAACTTGGAGGGATGAGCGGAGAAACAGAATCTGGTGTGTATTTTAAGCAACATGGTATGCCTAGAATTTTTGGAAAACTCGGTATAACATTTACACCTGAAACCAGCGTATCTGGAATTACAGACCAACTTTTCTCTTTTCTTTGTAGCTCTAAAGAACGGCTTCAAGTAGTGGCACGTGCAATATTGGATGAATATTTTGAACATTATACTGGAAAATCCTTCGAAGAAGTTCATCCGGGATTAGTAGGGGCATTTAAAGAAGTAAACGAAACAGAATTTCTTACTAGGGATGATTTACCAACTGTCTCAGAAATTTGGAAAGTTGGAAACGTAATTTAAGAATAAAATTTATTCAATCGGCAAACCTAATTCTTCAGTTACAAATGCCCTTGCTTCGGGCGTGTTTAACGCTGGTTTCGCACCGTTTTTTTGCAGGATTAGAGGACCTGCATGCGTTAGAAACTTAATAAACTTTCTTTTTGCATGCAAATCCAATAAAGGTTCGGCAAGCGCTAATACTACAGCACAAACAGCAGCAACTGTAAGAAGATTGCTGTTTGTTTCTTTTCCAGCTATTGCCTCAGCAGCAATAACAAAACCAAGAAATCCAGCTGGAATTATTGCAGTTATTGCGCGCGCAATCATTCGCATTGGAACAGGATATCTGGTATCCTTTGAAATCATAGCTAAGCCAAAGGCATGGGTGTTTTGATGACTAACTGAGATAGCAACTGCAGCTAGCTGCGCATCGTGCGTTAGCGCGTGCAATGGCCTGCCTTTTTTATCTTTTTCAAGAATATCTTTATAACGATCCAAAATTTCTATTCTTGTTCTGCGCCTTTCTCGCCAAGTTTCGCGCAACGTAGAAAAAGATAGCATGTATATCTAACTTGTTTTCTCTAATTTCACATTTAGATCTTTGGTTTCGCCTTTTCCAATATCAAGCGAGCTAACATAACCAGTATACCCTTCTTTTGTTATTACTAACGTGTGCTTTCCAGCAGTTAGCGAAACCTCTAATGGCGTTGTTCCGCGAGGCACATCATCAATTGTTACGCTCGCACCTTCTGGATCGCTAGTAATATTTACTATGCCTACTTGTGCATTAAGGCTAGTCCATACGATAATTAGAAATATAAGCGCTCCACCGGCGAATGCGACTTTTTTCATAATATGTTTATACTAATAACTTTTTTAACGCTTGCGTTATTGTTTTTTCATTAGTGCATGGTTTCTCCAGAATTCATTTCCAGTAATACCTAAAACTGAATCGATTTGGGAACTTATTGGTTCATTAGCTGCAGGTGCGTAGGTACCTGGGAAGATTGTAAAAACTGCATAAACTCCTTCGCATTTATCTATCACTTCACCAAGCACTGCCCTTAATGCCGCAGGTTCAAGCCATGCTGCTCTTTCATCATTAAGATCAACTTGGCCAATAATAATGTTTAATCTATTTGTATCAGGCGCTTCAATATCAATATAAGCAACAGGTTGCATTATGACTGGAAATTTACCATCTGGTGAACCAGGGCGAGTAATTTCGTATCGCAAACGTACTTCATGCTCATTTCCTGCAGCATCCTTTACAACTGCTCTATAATCAACATCGCTTTCAAGTGTTGAACCAACTGCAATGTTTTCTTCTCCTTTTCTTAATGAAAGGATTTCAACTAATCCATCGCTTCCTACAACCTGTTCAGAATCAATATTTGCTAATCTCATAATTCCTTTACATTCTGCAAGTTTACTTTCATCAACATGTTGTTTTAATAAGTTTGTAAGTTTTTCTTCAGAATCTACCTGACCAAGCTTTGAGCCTGCGCTTCCTGTACCTGTTCCATGTTTTCCAAGTAAATATTCTGTATTAAACAGAAGAACACGAGATCCAAACACCATTGCAACTAGATTATCTGCATATTTTACAGTTTTTATTCCCATTTTGGATTCTGCGAAAGGCGAACTAGAAACTACACCTGGTTTCCTAGTGGTAGCGCCAGCTGTAGTAAGTAATTGTTTTTGTGCAGTCATAAAAATACCTCCTTATGTTATTATATATGATCACAAGTGTTTTTAAAGATATCGGCTCATCAATAGGCTGTGTTATAACTCAATATATTTTAACCTTTCCTATGATTTCTATTTATGCTAATTTACGATACATTGATTATTGGTTCTGGACCAACTGCACTTACAGCAGCGGTTTTTACTGCTCGTGCCAATCTAAAGGTACTAGTTATTGGCGAACCTAAGAAAAGCATGCTAGTTAGCGCGGCAGATCTTGGAAATTATATTGGTACAGATGGAATGAGCGGACCTGAATGGTTAGACAAAGGCATTGAGCAAATAAAAAAATATGGCTCTGAATTTTTAGAGCAAGAAGTTGTGCACGTAGAAAAGCGCGAGAATTTTAAAATAAAAACCGCTGATAATAAAACATATGAATCAAAAACAATAATTATTTGCACTGGTGTTGCTTTGCGCCCAGCAGGAATAGCTGGCGAAAAAGAACTTCTTGGTAAGGGCGTACATACTTGTGTGGCGTGTGACGGATGGCCGTACAAGCAGAAGAAAGTAGGCGTAATAGGTAATACGAATCACGCTGCAGAAGAAGTAATCGAACTTTTAGCACTGACCAAAGATGTTACATTAATCTCAAATGGAAAAGAATTTTCTATTTCTAAAGAATTAATGGATGAATTGAATAAAGCGAAAATAAAATTTCTAAAAGATAAAGTTAGCGAATTTAAAGGAGAAAAGAAATTAGAAAAGGTTATTTTAGCAGATAATCAAGAGCTTGTTTTTGATGGAGTATTTCTTGCATTAGGCGCAACAACTGCGCTCGCCTTCGCCCAAAAGCTTGCACTTGATACGAAAAATAATTATCTAGTTGTAGATAGCGAAGGCAAAACCTCGCTTGATGGCTGTTACGCTGCAGGTGCTTGCACAGGCGGTAACTTACAAATAGCAAAAAGCGCAGGTGAGGGCTGCAATGCTGCTATTTCAGTTATTAAAAAAGTAAAGGGATTGGCGAATTATAGTGATTTGACATAACCTATTTTCTAAATCTAAACTTAGCTTTGAAATGCCTCAATGATAGCTCTCTTCCGTAAGTTACTTCTACTGCAGGAATATCGTTCCTATTATCGTATAAAACTTTTATTGCTTCTGCAACTGCATCAATATCTTGTGTTTCATATCTTAATCTAGGTATTGCAAATCTCACAAAATTTATTTCAGGAAAGGTTTCGATATTTTTTATTTTATCGTATTTGCCAAAAGCAAAACATCCTAATTCGCAGGCCCTATGGCCGTATGCAGCTAACAAAACTGCAGTTAATGCAATACCACCAAAGTCTCCTGGTTTCATTTTTGTATCTGAGAAAAATTTGTTTATATCTAAATAAACAGCATGACCGCCTATTGGAGTCAATACTGGAACACCAGATTTTTGCATCTTTAAACCTAGACTTTGTACTTGAGTTATTCTATGCTTCAGATATTCTTCCTTGGTAACAGTTTTCAAACCTACAACAAGTGTCATAATGTCTCTACCAGAAAGACCTCCGTATGTTGGGTGTCCTTCTTTTATTATCTGATAATTAACAAGAGAATCTAAGAATTCTGGGTATTTTTTCATAAATCCACTGCCCTTTTTTATAAAAAGACCACCGCCCATATTCGCTAGCCCATCTTTCTTAAAGCTGATAGTAAATCCATCAACATAAGAAAACATTTCTCTAACTATTTCTTCTATTTTTTTATTTTTATAGCCGCTTTCATATTGTTTTATGAACCAAGCATTTTCTGCAAATCTGCAGGCGTCAAAAAATAGTGGTACTCCGTATTTTTTAGAAATCTCTGAAACGGCTCTTATGTTCTCCATTGAAACAGGTTGGCCTCCTCCAGTATTATTTGTAATAGTCAGGTATGCGATAGGGATGTTATTTTTGTGTTCTTTTAGTAATTTTTCGAATTTTAACGTATCCATATTTCCCTTGAAATAAGACTTTGAACCTTCATCTTTTAGTTCTGATGAGAAAAGATCTAACGCATTAATTCCATTAGCTTCTATATTTGCTCTTGTTGTATCAAAGTGT
>JAGVWJ010000065.1 GCA_018304385.1 Microcaldota archaeon | reverse complement strand
CACTTCTATTATATGCAATTATTTTCATTCCAAACGCATGCGCAATTTTTATTACATATGCACCTATTCTTCCGGCGCCAACAACTCCAAGTACTTTACTGTTTAGTTCATTGCCGCGTAATATCTCAATATTTTCTATATTTATGTTACGTTGTAGGATTGATTCGCTAGGTTTGAGTTTCCGAAGAAGCGCAAGAATTAGCAATATTGTATACTCTGCAACACTTTCAGTACCATAGTCTGGAATATTATAAACACCCATTCCCTTTTTTTTGCATGCAGCAATGTCAATATGATCATAGCCAGTTGATTGCGTTATAATATACTTTAAAGAGGATAGCTCCTCAAGCTCTTTTTTAGATATCTTTGTATGAATGAATGTTGATAATAATTCTACTTTATTTTTGTTTCTTATATCTTTAATCTCGTCCGCGAACTGCGCAGTTGGGAAATGCTTTTTTAGTTCATTTTTTTCTGACGTGTCTATACCAATAAAGGAAACGTTCATAGTTTCACTGTGGAACTTTCAACGTCATCGCTTAAAAATCCTTCTGAGAGCTGGTTTATCCTGACATCCAAATCAGCCAATTTTTTTAATGCTCTAGCCAGCATGTCTTTGTTTTTTCTTTTTTTCTTGTTGTCTAAAAGCAGCGCTAATACGATCTGTTTTCTTCTTAATAATTTCAATAATGCAATTAATGCGTATTTAGTAGAATCATTGACTTTTTCTTTTTTGCTATGGTTTAATTTTTGTTGCGCTTTGTTCAAGGCATTTATCTGCTTTTCCAGAAGTTTTTCTATTTTTTTCAGTCTATCTTCGAGTTCTTTGGCAAACTTTTTTAGCAATTTGTTCACAGCTTCTTCTTTCTTTACATGATTCAGCTTTTTGAGAGTATTCAATAGCCTTTTCGCTAGTTGTTCCAGCTTATCTATTTCGTTAGCAAGCTTTTTCTTTAATCTATTTTCTGATTTTTTTAAATCAAGTGCCAGGAACCTATGGTCCCTAACGCAACCTCCCTTTAGATGCTTATTTGACTCTTTCTCCTTTATTTTTGAAATGAGCCTTGCAGCTTTTTTTATAAGTCCTACATTTGGATTATTCCTGCGTACAGTAGTAGTGCTACCTGCCAACCTGATTTTTGGTCTGGTTACTCCATTTGTTTTTATATTAGCTGCAGAGGATATGGGACTTACTATAATATCGGGTTCCATATCAAGTATACCTATCAAATGCCCGTATAGTTTTCTAAGCCAAGGTATGGTCAGTATCTCCATGTAGGTGTAGCCATTTATCAATCCTGCAGTATTGCGGGCAACTTGGATTGGCACCTGATGGGTTCTATGATTAGATTGGGATAATGGAGTCAAAACCAATTGCGGTTGTGGCAATGGAGTAAGAATCTGCGATGGGGTAAGAATCGGCAGTGGTTGTGATGTTGTTTCATATGTTGGGATTTTCACTTCTGAATTAACTGGTTTTGCTAATAATGCGGGCGCAAATTTAGGGTCATCATCATCGAAACTATGAAATTCTTTTGTTTCAGAGGCTTGTATTTGCATAGCATATGAAGTTAGAGGAGCAGCCTCATTATGTAAAGGTAATCCATTCGTCACAGGTGCAACAAACTGTTTGGAAGCAAGTTGGGTGGTTGGCAAATCTACTAGTAGAGTAGGTTGCAAGGCAATTAGTTCTGGTTTGATATCAGCAACTAGTTGAGCCTTCTCCCTTAAATTGTCTATCTTGATCTTAAAGGTAACATAATCTCCATAAGTTTCCGGTAGTGTATATTGTAATTGATTGGTAGTTAGTAAATTTTCTGTTTTGTCAGAGTTTCCATTTGAGGGCTTATCCAATGAACTCACAAAAAATGCGCTTACCTCTCTTGCAATATCCAATACAGTTCGGATACCCATGCTTAATCAGTCTTTTTAGGTGCATCTGGTCTTATGGGGTTAGGTGATTGTTCTCCCCTAACTGCTGTTTGTGGTCCCTCTACAATAATTCGCAAACCGAAAAATCTAGCCATCCTTTGCATTACTTTGTGATATGGGCATACAGTTAGCTCAGGTGGTTTAGTCCCAAATAATGCTGTTTTTAATCCCATGGCAGGTATTAGAAAGCGAATAAATTTAAATCCACGTGAATTTTATTTCACTTACCTTTAAAAACCTAATTATCGTAAGTTTTGTTATGCGCGAACTTGTCCTTTATGGTCATATTATATTAGGTTTGGCGATAGTTGTTCTTTCAGTTTTTATACTAATGGAAATGAAAAAGAAATCATCTTATCTTAAGCCCATGGCTGCTGCAACTGCATTTATGAGTTGGTTGGCGATGTTGCCAGGTGGCATCTTATATTTAACTTTTTATCCTGCTACAAAGACAGTTATTAAAGCAGGACCATGGCCATGGGCGCATTCAATTGTTATGGAAACAAAGGAACATTGGGCGTTACTATTGCCTGTAATTGCAACAGTTGCTGCATGGCTTGTTTACAAAGATCAACTGAAAGAAAGCAAAAAATGGTGGGTACTCTTAATTGCGTTAACAGTTGTGCTTGCGATAACTGGCAGGATTATTAAAATGGGGGCTGTTTCATAATGATTTGTCACGCGGGCAAAAAAAGCATGGCAAATATCTCGAAAACGGGGTGTTTTCTCGATGAAATTTAATTTTTATAATGGGGCAACAATAAGTGCGTGGTTGCTTGCAGTTTTGGTTATAGTAGCGGAGTTGGTTGCTCCGTTCAAAGATGCTTTAAAAAATGTATTTACTCATCATTGGATAGGAAAAGTTGTTTTAGTGTTCATTGCATTTTTTGTTTTTGCATTTTTATTTAAAGACAAGAAATCACTCTTTGGTATGTCGGATGAAAAGGCGGCATGGTACAGTACGCTAGGTAGCCTTGCCATTATTCTTTTGTTTTATGTATACGAGTTTGTTGTTTGAGGAGGGCGCGCTTATGGAAAAACAGAAGATAATTGGTTTGGTTATTGTAATAATTATTCTTGGTGTTATCGCGTATTTTTTCCTTTCCTCAGAAACTGCTGCAGCGGGTACCATCCCTGATTATGTGACTGGCGATGTGCGTGCAGCATACGAATGGTCTAAAACACCAGAGGGTGCAGCGCTATTAGAACAAATCCCATGTTACTGCGGTTGCAAATATGAAGGCCACAAGCATACAAGGCACTGCTATTGGCGCGATGACGGCACGTTTGATAAGCACGGTATAACCTGCTCTGTTTGTTTGGATATTGAAAAGAAGGTAAAGAAAATGCATGAAGAAGGCAAGAATATTTGCGAAATAAGAAAGGCAGTTGATGAGTTTTACGCACCAAACAAGCATCTTGGCACTGATACCCCTATGCCAGCGAATTGTGCTGCTTCATAATATTAAAAATAAAGAGATAGAATATGGTTCAAGAACTTTCATTGGGTTTGATAATTGCCGCAGCGCTTGCAGATAGTATCAATCCGTGTGTGTTTGGCGTTTTGATCTTTTTGCTTGCATATATGACAAAGGTTTTCAAAGATAAAAAAAGAATGCTGCTCGCTGGTTTGATATATATTACTACAGTTTATATTACATATTTTTTAATCGGGATCGGATTACTTACACTGGCATATACTGCCGGCTTTGCAAAGCCATTTTATAAAATTGCAGCAGGCATTGCCATAATCGCAGGTCTATTTGAGATAAAGGATTTCTTCTGGTATGGAAAAGGTTTCTCTTTGCAGATGATACCTGGAGCCGGAGAACGAATAAAGAAATATGCTGCAGAAATGGAACAGCTTGAGGTTAAGCATCCTGCACTTAGTTTGCTTGTTGCAGCATTCCTTGGTGTGTTTGTAGTTCTTGTTGAGTTGCCATGCACTGGTGCGCCATATTTGGCAATACTTGGTTTGCTTTCAGCAGGAGACCTTTCACAAGGCATTCCTCTGTTGCTATTGTATAATTTCATATTTATATTACCGTTATTTGTAATCATTGGCTTGGTTTATTTTGGCCAAACATCTAAGCAGCTGGAAAAATGGAGAAAGGAGAATCGCGGGCTTATGCGTTTGGGTATTGGTTTATTTTTACTTGCGCTTGGTGCATATATGGTATGGGCAATTATATGAGTTTTCAGTTTCCGGTTTCCAGTTTCGACAAGAGGGGGTTGTTATGGCAATTATAGTCAAGAGGCGTGGGCATACAGAAGAATTCGATGAAAGAAAGGCATATGGTTCAGTTTATGCAGCATGCGCCAGTGCGCATTATAAAGAAGGCGAATGCGAGAAGATCGCAGATGGTATAACTAAGAAAATAAAGAAAATGGTGGCTGATAGAAAGCAGATTGATTCTTCCATCATTCGGAAAAAAATAAAAAGCGAGCTAAAGAAAAAAGATGCAGAACTCGAATTTTATTATGAAGAGCACCTTCCGAATTTAAAAGAACTTTGATTGTGGAGATGCCATTAGCATTTAGCCTTTGGCTTTTGGCGCATGGCCATTTGCTACGGGTTACTTCGTCAACGGTGTTTGAATGCTCAGCTTAACATGGAAAAAATTATTATTAATAATCATTGCTGCTATAGCTGCTTTATTAATCTATAATTCTATTTTTTCAAAACCAACGTATGTACCAACAAATAGCAAAGGAAATTCTCTTGGAAATGAAAATGCTACCGTAGTGGTAACTGAATACAGTGATTTCCAATGCCCTGCGTGTGGTGTATTCTATAGGGAAACTGAGAAACAATTTGTAGAGAACTATGTTAATACTGGTAAAGTAAAACTTGTCTATAAACACTTCCCATTGCGGCAAAGCCATGTATATGCGCAAAAAGCAGCAGAGGCAAGCGAATGTGCAAACGAGCAAGGCAAGTTTTGGGAGTACCACAATAGATTATTTGAAAATCAAAATGCACTTTCTGTTCCAGCGCTAAAAGAATACGCATCGCAACTTGGCTTAAATCGAACTAAATTTGATGCATGCCTGGATTCAGGTGCAATGGCGCAAGTCGTTCAGGATAATTATGATGAAGGGTTAAGCAGGGGCGTGCATGCGACACCAACGTTTTTCATTAATAATGTGAAGATTGAAGGCGCGTATTCTTATTCAGCGTTTAGTAAGAATATAGATGCACAATTAAAATAGTTTTACTTTTATACTATTTTTAGGTTGTATATGATACATATAACAAAGAAAAAAATTCTTATTGCTGCATTATTCGTAAT
>JAGVWJ010000049.1 GCA_018304385.1 Microcaldota archaeon | reverse complement strand
GAATAAAATAAAGTTGCCATGGAATGTTAGCCTTATATCTCAGATAGCAGGAGAAATTATTCTTGATAATGATGATTACTTCTGGCAAAAGCGTGTTGAGATAATAACAGAGCGCAAGCGATTAGAAAAAAAGATGCAAAAAATAAATGGTATTATACTATGTCCAAGTGATTCTAACTTTATATTATTCAAATCAATGGTAAATACCAATATATTATTTGAAAAACTTCTTAGCAGTGGAGTATTAATCAGAAACCTGGAAAAGTCAGGACTGCCTGGATTTTTGAGGGTTAATGCTGGAACACCTGAAGAGAACAACGCCTTTATAACCGCACTAAAGGAGAGAGCTGAAATCGATTCTGTTTTATTCGATATTGATGGTGTAATAGTAGATGTATCAAAATCATACAGGCTTGCAATACAAAAAACAGCTGAGAAATTTCTAGGAAGAGAAGTAAGTCAGAAGGAAATAGAAAAGATAAAATCCATTGAGGGCTTTAACAATGATTGGGATGCTACTTATGCGCTTGTAAAAGGGATAAAAAATAGAAGAGAAGTAATTAGAAAGAGTGAGCTTTATGCCAAAATAAAGGAAGGATTCCAGAGACTTTATCTTGGTAAATTTATCAATAACGAGAAACTTTTGATTGATGCTAGCACGCTTTCTCAACTTAAAAAAGCCAGAATAAAATTAGGTGTAGTCACTTCCAGACCTCGTGCTGAGGCAATTTATGCATTGAATTTATTCATGCCTGATTTTTTTAGCGAAGATTCAATAATAGCTCAAGAGGATTGCGAAGAAGAAAAACCAAATCCAAAACCACTTCTACTAGCAAAAAAACGCATAAACGCTAAAAACCCTGTTTATGTGGGTGATAGCATAAATGATGAGCTTGCAGCAAAGGCTGCTGGCATGACTTTTATTTCAGTTAAACCAGAATTGAGAGCTGATTTTTATGTAAAAAATATTAACGAACTGAGGGTGATTTTTAATGGAAACAAGAATTAGTGAGATTGTTAGGCAAACCACTGAAACAAAAATAAAAGGAAGGTTGAATGTAGACGGAATTGGCAAAAGTAGTATTGAAACTGGTATAGGTTTCTTTGATCACATGCTGAGTGCACTAGCTAAACAAGGTCTTTTTGATTTAGAGATAAATGCAAAAGGCGATTTACAGGTTGATCAGCACCACACTGTAGAAGATGTCGGAATCGTAATAGGTCAACTGTTCAACAGGGCATTGAAAGATAAATGTGGGATAAACCGCTATGGATTTTTCATATTGCCAATGGACGAAGTTTTAGCTTTGACTGCAATTGACCTAGATAATAGATGCAAACTAACCTTTAATGCTAGTTTTTCTTCTGAAAGAGTTGGTGAATTCCAAACTCAATTAGTAGAAGAATTCTTTGAAGCGTTTGTACGTGAGTGCAGATGCAGCCTCCAACTGAAAATCTTGGAAGGTAAGAATGATCACCACAAAATTGAGGCATTATTCAAGGCATTTGCACGTGCGTTGCGCATGGCATGCGAATTCGATTCAAGAAGAAAAGATGTTCCAAGTACAAAAGGGGTGATATAAATGATAAAATTGGCAATACCGAATAAAGGGAGGATATGCAATGATATCGTAAGACTATTGGAAAAAATAGGGCTAGAGGTTCCTGAAAACGGTCGTAAGCTTTATGTTAACACAAACAACCCAAACATACAGATAGTTTATGTAAGGGCAGCAGATATTCCACTCTATATTCAGTCAGGGGTTGCAGATATAGGTATAACTGGAGAAGATATGATTCAGGAAAGCGGCGCAGTAGTCGAGAAACTTCTAAAACTTAATTTTGGTTCATGCAAGATTGCAGTTGCAGCCCCTAAAGACAAATTAAAATCTTCAGAATATACAGGTGGCTTAAAGGTAGCAACAAAATTAGTCAACATATCCAAGCGATATTTTGCTGATCGAAACAAGTTTGTAGAAATAGTTAGGCTGGCGGGTGCGGTTGAACTAGCTCCTGCACTTGGAATTGCAGATATTATTGTAGATCAGGTAAGTACAGGAACAACACTTGCAGAGAACAATCTCGAAATAATTGATGTTCTCTTTACTTCTGATCTTTACCTTGTGGCAAACACAAAAAGCATGGTTGATAAAGAAAAAGAAATAGATGAAATTAAGATTTCGATCGAGAGTGTAATAACAGCTGAAGACAAGCGTTATGTTATGGCTAATGTGAGTAGTGAAGAAAACCTCCAAAAAGTAATTTCCTCAGTGCCATCTATGGATAGTCCAACAGTGCTTAATCTGGCAAAAAAAGGAGAATATGCCATACACACTGTAATAGATAGCAAAGAGCTCATACCAACTATAAGAAAGATGAAGCGAGCAGGCGCAAAGGACATTTTGGTAATGAATATGTCACGTGTTGTAGAGTGATAACCATGCAAATAGTAATTATAGATTATGGAGCTGGAAACACTGCAAATGTGAAGAATGCACTTGAGAAGTTAGGTGCAAGGCCAATTGTGAGCCCTAGCGTTAGAGAAATTAAAAATGCAGATGCAATTATCCTACCTGGTGTTGGTGCATTTGGCGCAGCTATGAAAAGACTGAGCAAAAAAAGTCAAATAATAACGAATGCTATAAATAGCGGAAAGCCATTTCTTGGGATCTGCTTAGGTATGCAGCTGCTTTTAGATAAAAGCGATGAAAGCGAAGGTGTGAATGGACTTGGAATAATAAGAGGTAAAGTAAAGAAATTTAAGGTAAAATTGCCTGTGCCGCAAATCGGTTGGAATAAAGTTGAAAACCTTCGAGGCCCTCTTTTTGAAGGCATAGACGACTTTTACGCCTATTTTGTACACTCTTATTATTGTAAGCCAAAAGATAAGCGAGTTATTGCTGCCACTACGAAATATGCAAAATCATTCGCTTCAGCCTTTTATAAAAAAAATATATTTGCAACCCAGTTTCACCCAGAAAAAAGTGGTAATGTTGGATTAAAAATACTAAAAAATTTTATTAAAGAGGTGAAAAAATGATAGTTATCCCTTCAATAGATTTAATGGATGGAAAATGCGTTCGTTTAATAAGAGGAGAAAAGAGGAGTTGCATAGAATATGAAGTTGATCCAACATATATGGCTAGACAATACATTGACAAAGGAGCTAAGCTAATTCATGTTGTTGATCTTGACGGTGCATTTACTNNNNAATAATCAAGCAGCTTGCAAAGCAATTTCCTATTCAGGTAGGTGGCGGCATACGTGATGAACAAAGAATTAAGGATTTGCTTAGTTCTGGAGTAAAAAAAGTTGTTCTAAGTACGCTGCTTATAAGATTCCCAGAACTTGCTGATAAAATAAAAAAACAATATCGCGGAAGAATAATTGGTTCCTTAGATTTTAAAAACGGGAAAATTGGTTATGCTGGTTGGACTAGAGGATCAGATATTGAACTGGCTAGCTTTACAGATGGTTTAGAAGAAATAATAGTAACAGATACTGAAAGGGACGGTACATTTGGTGGCCCAAATATAGAACTTCTTACCAAAGTAAAAAGAAAATGCAAAGCCAGTATAATTGCTGCCGGTGGCATACGTGATGTATTTGATATCATGGAACTTAAGAAGTCTGGCATAGATGGCGTGATAATTGGCAGGGCATTCTTTGAGAAAAAAATTTCATTAAAAAATGGGTTTCGTTTTCAGTTGGTTGATTGATATGTTAACAAAAAGAATAATTCCTTGTTTAGATGTTAAAAACGGTCGTGTTGTTAAGGGTAGGAATTTTGAAAAGCTTCGAGATGCTGGTGATGCAGTAACTCTAGCAAAGCACTACTATGAAGAAGGTGCAGATGAAATTGTTTTTCTTGATATAACCGCAAGCGCAGAACGTAGGAAAACAATTGTTGAACTTGCAAGCAAGGTTGCAGAAGAGATTTTCATTCCTTTTACGATAGGTGGTGGGATTCGCACTACACAAGATATAGAAAAACTGCTGAAAGCTGGCGCAGATAAAGTTTCAATAAATACTGCTGCTATTGAAAATCCTAAGTTAATATCACAAGCAGCCAAAAGATTCGGTTCACAAGCAATTGTTATTGCCATAGATGCAAAGAAAAATGGGGGTAGGTGGGACGTTTATATTTATGGCGGTAAAAAGAAAACCAATCTAAATGCATTAAGCTGGGCAAAGAGAGTAGCCAAACTTGGTGCAGGTGAGATTTTACTCACAAGTATCGATTACGATGGAACAAAGAGAGGATATGATCTAGAACTTAACAAAACAATAGCTCGGTTAGTTTCTATTCCAGTTATTGCATCTGGCGGTGCAGGAAAAAGACAAGATTTCCTAAATGTTTTCAAAAAAACAAATGTTTCTGCTGCATTGGCAGCTAGTTTATTTCACTATAAGAAAATTCAAATTCCAGATTTGAAGAAATACCTAAAACAAAAAGGAGTTGAGATACGTGAAATTTGATAAAGATGGGGTAATTCCGATGATAGTACAAGATGCTGATAGCTTGGCAGTGTTATCCCTATTCTACGGGAATAAAGAATCTATAGAAAAAATGAAGAAAACAGGATTCGTATGGCGCTACAGCAGAAGCAAAAACAAATTAATGAAAAAAGGAGCGATTAGTGGCAACACAATGAAAGTAATTTCAGTTTCTGAAGATTGTGACAGCGATGCATTGCTCGTTAAAGTTAAGCCACTTGGTTCAGCCTGCCACACTAATAGTTATTCCTGCTTTAAGGAAGAGAAGAACATACTAAGTGAGCTTATAGAAGTAATATCCGAAAGAAAGAAATACCCAAAAGGCAATTCTTACACTTCAAAAATAGTTAATGATAGAAATGCCATAATAGCGAAACTCAGAGAAGAACTTGAAGAGCTAATAGAAGCTAAAAAGAAAAGCGATATTAAGTGGGAGGCCGCAGATTTATTATATTTCATATTAGTTTACTTAGAGAATAGAAATATAAATTTCAGTGAAGTATTAAACGAATTAAAGAGGAGAAGAAAATGACAAAATTAGCGCCAAAAGGTATGCGTGATATACTGCCAGAAGATGCGATACTGCGACGAGAAGTGCTGGGGATAGTTGAGAACGTCTATCGCAGGTATGGTTTTGTTCCGATTGAAACTCCAGCCCTAGAATATCTAGCAACGCTTCGTGCAAAAGCAGGTGAAGAAATTGATAAGCAAATATTCAGATTTGATGATAATGAGCTAGGCCTAAGATTTGATTTAACAGTGCCGCTTGCGCGTGTTGCAGCGAATAATGCGTTTTCCAAGCCATTTAAGCGATATGCAATTGCACCAGTATGGCGTAAGGAAGAGCCACAAAAAGGGCGATTTCGAGAGTTTTGGCAGGCAGATATAGATATAGTTGGAACAAAAGGCATGCGTGCTGAAGCAGAGTTGCTAACTGCTGCAAGAGAAGTGCTAGATGCACTAGGTTTTAAGCAATTAAGAATTCTAGTTAACAATCGCAAGATACTTGATGCGCTGGCGACAAAGCTTGGAATTGAAAATAAAAAAGATGCAATATTTCGCTTGCTTGATAAAATAGATAAAGTCGGAGAAGAGGTAGTAAAAAAAGAGATGGCAGATGTAATAAGCAGCGAGAAAACAAAAAAACTATTTGAAATATTTGATACAAAAGGGAATAACAAAAAGAAACTGGAGGTTGCGCGCTCTTTGAGCGATGAAGGGGCTAGCGAGCTTGAGCAAATCATAAATGGTTGCGATTTCGAAGTAGAGGTTGATCTTGAACTAGTTCGTGGCTTAGGATATTATACAGGTCCTGTATTTGAAATTCGTGCCAGCACTGAAATTGGCAGTGTTGCTGGTGGAGGCAGATATGATAATCTACTTGCAGTTTACGGTCAACCAGACTATGCAGTTGGCATAAGCCTAGGTATTGAACGCATAATTACATTAATTAAAGAAAGAAAAAAAGAAAATGAAAAAACTTACACCAAGGTATTTGTTGCAAATGTAAAACCAGAATTTTTTTCTAATGCAGCAGATATTGCTAATAAGTTGCGGGCATCCTGGGTTGCTTGCGAAACTGATCTAAACGAACGCAATCTAAGAAAGCAATTGGAATATGTTAATTCATTAGCAATTCCATTTCTAATAGTTATTGGCGAACGTGAAGTAAAAGAAGGCAAATTTACGTTAAGAGATATGAAGACTGGAAAAGAGGAGAAACTAACTTTGGAAGAAATAATTAAGAGGTTGGTGATTTGATGAAAAATTTTATTTTGTTGTTTTTTGTTGGGCTTCTAATCACGGGTTGTGTACAGAAGCAAGATACAAAAGATGATAAATACCTAGGTTATTCTATAGAAGATTTTGTAAAAAGTTTTAATATTTCTAATACACAACCACCAACGTTTATCTTGGATATCCCAGATAAAAATGTCAAGGTTTTCAAGGTTAGTTACGGTGCGCCACAAGATTGCGAGTCTGGTTGTTTTTATCGTAGTTTAATTGTAATAAAGAACAAAGAAAAAATTGGTTGGATACATAGTGATCTGCCTAGTATTTCCATGTACGATTTCGACAGTAGAGATGAATATCTCTTTTCAGATGATTTCTTTAGTAAACTTAAGAACAAAGATGATTGGACTTATCAATATGCATTTTTACCTTCATTGGCAAAAGATTCCGATGCCCCAGACGAGGTACTGCTTAAGATCGCTAACAGTCTTTCTGAGTATATACAACCTTCGTTAGCGCAGGCCTTGTTAGAAAATCCTAAGGTTAAATCCAATAAGAAGGTTTTAACAATAATTGCTAATTTACCTGTATTTCAGGGTGATGCATATAAAGAAGTCAGGTCAAAAGCTAAACTTTTATTAGAGAGTTAAGGTTATAAAATGCCAGTTTCTCAAAAATCCTTTGATAGATTAGCAAAAAAGGTTTACCCTATTGTGCTTACTGCATTTTTTGTATTATTTATTATCCTTTTAATTTCTATTTTGCGCCGCTCGATTTTTGGCGAAGTAGAGTTGCATAAATATGCCTTTTTCGAAATAAGCTTTCTATTGCTTATTGCTGTTCTTGCAGAAATAGGTGTTATTTATTCAAAGCAGCCAAGCGCAATCCTACTGCTCTTAGTTGGCGTAATAATGAGCGAAAGTATCCTAGGGTTTAAGATTTTTAGGGATGAACAACTAATTTATCTATTTGCGCAGCTAGGCTCAATTTTCCTGCTCTTTAGAGTTGGCTTACACTCTCATTTCAAATCTATATTTTCAAAGGAAAATGCTATAGTTGCAATGCTTGGTGTTGTTGTTCCATTTGCTGGTGGATTTGCTTATGCAACATTAACTGGCGGAAATTTTGTGTATTCTATGTTTCTTGGAGCAGCACTTACTGCTACGAGCGTTGGCGTAAGCGTTGCAATAATAAAAGAAGCAGGTTTGATGAGTGAGAAATTTGCACAAGTTATTATTGGCGCTGCAGTAATTGATGATATTCTTGGTTTGCTTGTGCTATCATTTGTGCTCAACTTACCTGCTGATTTAAATCTCGCAGAGTCAGCATTGCCTCTGGCAAAGATTGCTGGTGCAACAATTGTGTTTTTAGGCGGTGGTATCATTGCGGGCAATTGGTTTGTTAAAAATGTTTTAGATAAATTAGAGATGACAAATGCTAATTTCCTGATTGCGCTTGTGCTTTTGCATTTGTATTCATACATAGCTGAAGTTATTGGACTATCTGCAATTGTTGGAGCATTTATTGCAGGTTTGCTTTTAACAAATAGTAAACATATTAAGGAACTGGAGGATAAGGTTTATCCATTAGAAACTATTTTCGTGCCAATATTTTTTATATCTCTAGGCCTTCTTGTTAATCTAAATGACATTATTGCATTTGCCTGGCCAATAATAATCATAAGTATAATCGCAATCCTCACAAAAATAATTGGTTGTGGTGTTGGTGCATTAGCAAGTGGCATGAATAGAATTGAGTCTGCAATAATTGGTTTTGGCATGGCACCGCGCGCAGAGGTTGCGTTAATTGTTGCTTCGCTTGGTCTGCAGCGTGCTGCCATTTCGCAAAGCGAATATGCGATAATTGCTGCAATGGCTTTGCTTACTACAATATTCCCACCATTTGTTATGAATTATTTAATTGCTAAGAGAAAAAAGTGAAAAAATGCTTAAAGCAAAGTTAGTTTATTTGAAAGATAAACAATTTTTCGAAAAAGTTGGTACGTTAAGATTAGTTGGCAAACCAATAGAAACAGCAAAAAAATTGAAAGATCAAGGATTCGAACTTTTACATATTATTGATTTAGATGCGCAGCGTGGCATTGAAACTAATTTTGATGTATATGATAAACTAACCTATCTTATGCATGTACAAGTCGAGTGTGATCGAGAAGAATTTATTGAACGCTTGCTTGGTATAAATGCGCGTGTAGTAATTATTTTACCAACAAAACTTGATTTGAAGAAATTCAAGGATAAAAATCGCTTACTAGTTGGAAAAATAAAAAATGATTATACTGGAGAAATAAGCGATGTTTATGATTTAATTATTGAAGATGCAAAGCAGGAAAGCGTTAAAAAATTCTCAAAGCTCGGAAAGCGAATTTTAGTTTATGCCAAAGACTTCAAAAAGGAAATGGAAAAATTCACATTCGCCATAATCGAATCTTTATAAATATTTCCTTATACTATCTATCACAACTATTTTTATAAATAAACGACTAAAGGTGAAAATTTGACAGCGCGAGCACATGTTACAAGAGGTAGTGGGATAGGCAGTGGCAAGGATGCATTTAGAGGTAAGGACGTTGTAACTGATTCTTTACTTCGACCAGCAGCAGCTAAACACATGCGCGATAATGGAATAGATGCATGGTTTACATTTCATAACCCTCCACATATTCTGAATCCAGCAGCACTTAGATTATTACGAGCAACTGGAGTACAAAACCTAACAGCGATGGTATTGGCCGTAATCTATCCAGACAAGCCACCGATATTAATATGTAGTAAATTAGAAAGGAAACATTATGATTATTTTGAACCACTTGGAGAGGTAATCGCAATAAGCACAAAAGATGAAAGAGATGATGCAATAAGAAGAGCAACTGAAGGTTGTAGGAGAATAGCCGCAGAACATACGCCCGGAATGTTTGTTGGAGGAACCTCAATACTACCTGCTGCAATGTTGGATTGGCTAAGAATAATGAGCAGCGCTGAAATCGTAAGCTCTGGCGATTTACTTCAAGCGCAGGTATGTGTTCTAACTGAGCAAGAATTAGCCAGTCATGTTAGAGCTGCTGAATTGCTAACCAGATTTGTAAAGGAAGCATTTGCATTTATAGGTCAAGAAATAAGAGCTGGTAGAAAGGTTACAGAATACGACGTTCAACACTTTCTAGTGACTCGTTTCGAACAAAATAATTTAGAATGCGACCACCCTCCAATAGTTGCTGTTCGTGAGAATGGCGCAGATCCACATTATGCGCCAATAGAAGGCGGCGAACGACTAAAAGAAATACAAAAAGGAGACCTTGTTCTTATAGATATATGGGCTAAAGACAAAGATCCGAATGCAATATATGCTGATCTTGGTTGGATGGGGTTTGTAGGAAGCAAAGCAGAATTTCCAGTAGAATACGCAATGGCATTTAGTACATTAGTAAGGGCAAGAGATGCAGCTCTAATAAAAATGCAAGAAATGTTTGCAAGAGGCGATCCATTAGTTCCACAACTTATAGATAGAGCAGCTCGGGAGGTTATAATTGCTGCAGGGTATCCAGATTACAACATGCATTCAACTGGCCATAGTATTACAACAATTGTACATGGCGAAGGGGTATCGATAACTGGAACAAGCACTTCAAAAGGGGATGACCCTAGATTAGTATTGCCAGGAACACTTTCAAGCGATGAACCTGGTATCTATATTCCTGGGAGATATGGCATGAGGATAGAGGCAGATGTTTATGTTGATCCTGTGCTTGGGCCGCGTGCAACATGCGAGATACAAAGAGAAATAGTTTTCATAGAATAATACAATGCTTATTTTGAATGTATAACAAATCCATCATCAGTTATTTCGCACGGGAATATCTTAGAAGAATGATGCACTCCTTTCATCTTTAGTACCTCTATAGCGCGAGTACGTTCGCGCTCCTTTGGCGAATATAAATAATATAAATGCAGCCATCCATCTGTAAATGTCTCTATGCCATAATGGGTATCTGGCAAAACATCTTGCGTGGTTGCAGGCGTATCCTCAGAAATAATAAGTGTTGTTGTTCCCCATCTTCTAATATTTTCTATTAGCTTCAAAAATCCCTTTTTTCTCTCATTCTCTTCCTTAAAATATATCGCTACTGGCATAATCGAATCTATAACAACACGTTTAATACCTATTTTTGATATGATCTCTTGAATTGCGCTATTTTGTGTGAGGAATTGATCGACCTCAAATATAGGATAATCTAAAAATACAAACTGCCTGTTCTTTTCCATTTTTTCTAAATCCCACGTATATCCAGACATATGAAAATACATGGATTGTTTGCTTTCTTCTATTGAAATATAAAGACCTGGTTCTTTTGCTTTTAATGCACCATTTACAAGAAATTGCATTGCAAAAGTGCTCTTTCCAGAGCCGGTTGGGCCGGATAGAGAGCAAATAGATCCTTTAAGGAACCCACTACCTAACACATCATCTAAACCGATAATACCGCTTTTGATAAAATCCTGGCCCATCTATTCACCTTTCTTTTCCAATAACTGTTTTCCTATTAATTCTCTATTTTCTAAATATTTCTTTATATGTTCAATATCTTCCTTGCTCGATACCTTTTCTGTGATATATCTCTTTATATTAAACCAATTTGTTGCAACGCTCATCAATAGTTCGTGCGCCTTATCAAGCGTTATTTTTACCTCATTTGGTCTCAGAATCTCAACTGTTATTGGATTGAATATAGAGCAGATGTTTATCAAAGAAAGGAAATCTTTGGTAAGCACTTTCACTTCTATAGAAGTGGAGAACATGCCATCCTGCTCTAGTGGTTCTTCTATCTCTCCATATGCAGTAACCACTCCATCTTGTTTTAGTATGCTATCAATAAAACTAGTAGCCAGAGCCTGCAGTTTATCTTTATCTTTTGAATGAAGATCAAAATATAATATAGACAGTATGCCACCTTTGTTTATAGTGTCTTTTGTAAGCTTTTCAATATCAACCATAGATAGAATTTGTTGTTGCATAATTAAAAACATTTGCAGATAGATATCTCTTATGAATCCTAGTTCTAAGAGAGAGTCATTTATAAGGAAAACGAGAGAAGCAGTGCACGAAGCACTTCAAAGCAGGGACATGCTCATTGCAAATGTTCAGCGCAGCATAGATGAGCTCACTGGAGTTAAGAATGCATTAGGCGAGCGCTTAGAGGAATGGTATGCAGTTTATTTTCCAGAGCTTAAGCTTGATGATAAAGCGAAGTTTGCACAGTTTGTTTCTGTTTTTGATAAGAAAGGGGATAGACAGCCAATAGAAAAAATCGTTGGTGTGAAAAAAGCAAGCGAGCTTATGGAACTTGTAAGTAAAAGTCTAGGCGCGGATATTAATGATAACGATCTAGAAAAGTGTAAAAGCCTAGCTAAGGAGATCGTTAATCTAGATAATCTTATCTCAGAATATGAAAAATATCAAGAAGAGTTGTGTCAGGAGATATGTCCGAATATATCTACAGTGGCTGGTGCAGCTATTGCTGCAAAACTTATTTCTCATGTTGGTTCGCTTTCAAAGCTTTCTCTGCTTCCAGCAAGTACAATACAAGTGCTTGGAGCAGAAAAGGCATTGTTTAAGCATTTAAAGAATAAGAGAATTGATCCACCAAAACACGGTATAATATTCCAACACGTCTACATCTCAAGCTCGCCGAAAGTAGTTCGTGGCAAGATTGCACGTGCTTTAGCAAATAAGATTACGCTCGCAGCAAAGGCAGATGCATTTACTAAGAGGTTTATTGCCGAAGATCTCAAAAAAGATTTGGAAAAGCGCTATAATGAGGTAATGGAACAATATAAGAAGAATAAAGCAGTGGAACGACCGGCGGATCGAGGGGCCGAGGAATAGAGATGGCGATTGAGCAATGAGCTATAAGCCCACGGCAGATATTATGAAAATTCTTGTTTTTTCAGATATTCATGATGACGAAATAATGCTAGAAAAGTTGAAATCTTATTATAAGAAAAATAAATTCGATTATGTTTTTATCTGCGGGGATATAACAAACCACAGCGTTAGCTTTGCAGAAGATGTTATCGTTGCGTTCCCTAATTGCTTTTTAGTTCCGGGTAATAACGAACCGCAAGCAGTAATGGATTTTCTTAAAACAAAAGATAATTATATTCATGAAAAGCGTGTTGAGTTGCGTGATGGGTTAAATGTAGTTGGCTTTGGTTATAGTAATATCACACCATTTGGCACACCTAATGAGTATAGCGAAAGCGAGATTTATGAAAGAATGAGTAAATTGAAAATAGATAATAATACATTGTTGATTACCCACTGCCCACCCTATGGCTATTTTGATGAGGTGCGTGGCAAGCGCATAGGTAGTAGCAGCATTAAGCGTATTGTGGAAGAAAAACAACCGCTCGCTATTTTATGTGGTCATGTGCACGAATACGAAGGAGCTGCTAAAGTTGGCAGAACTGAACTAATCAAGGTGCCAGCAGCAAATAACAATAAACTATGCGACCTTACCATAAGAAATAAAAATACATATGTTGAATACATTACGGTTTGAAATAATGGCTATCAGCATCCGCTTGTTAAAAGACAATGAATATTCAGAAATGCTAAAATTAATGTGTCGAGTTTTTCCAAATTCTAATATTAAGATTGATCATGGCGACAGAATTATTATTGCAGATATGTATGGCCAGATAGTTGGTTTTGTGCATTATGCTTATTATGGAGATAAAGCAGTAATAAAAGGCTTTGGCGTTGAAGGAAACGTTCGTGGCATTGGTATTGGCACAGGACTAATCGAGAGCGTAATAAAAAAGTTTGTGTCAGTTGGTAAGCCTGTTTATTTAAAAGTTAAAGATACTAATCCTGCGAATAATATTTACGCACGTTTTGGCTTTGTTTTAGCAAGGCATAATGAGGCAAAAGGAGTATATCTTCTTGTAAGAAGGGCGAATAACTAATTTTATATAGTCTTTGTTACAAAATAAAATTATTGGGGTCGTGGGCTAATTTTCTTCATTTAGAAGAGATGCTATCCTGGCAGACTGCCGGCCTTGGGCGTCGGTGATCCTAGTTCAAATCTGGGCGACCTCATTCATCTTAATAATAAATGTTAAAAGCCCCTGGAGGGATTGACAGCCTTGCTGGCAAATCTTGAATCGATTTTTTTGCCAGCGATTCAAGGCTTTTGAACCCGCGACATCTCGCTTACGAAGCGAGCGCTCTTTAGCTATAATAACCGCTGAGCTACAGGGGCATAACACATGCTAGATAGAATTAGTTAAATAAAAATAATAAACTATTGTGTGTATCGAACAGCAACTAAACCAGCACCTTCTACTCTTATTGAGAATACCGTATTTCTTCCATGATTCTTTGCAGCATATGCTGCTTCATCTGTTATGTTTTTGATTCTTCTAATCCCATCTTCAGTTTCTACCTGGTTTTCTCCTATCATTGCTTTCAAATCGCTAACCCCACAACTGCATGTAACTATCGTGTGTTTTTGGACCTCTTGTCTTACTCTATCAGCTATTACTGCTGCTGTTGCCACATCAACACCAGGCAAAACAGCTATGAATTCATCAGCGCCTCCTCCTAATCTAAATAGTATATCAGGTATCATATCATCGGTTCTTGCTTCTATTCTTAAAGAATTGAAAACAACCTCACTAAAGCGCTGTAATGCCATGTCCCCTGCGTCATGTCCATCTAGGTCATTTATTGCCTTTAAATGATCAATATCAAATCGTATGAATGAACAATTCATTCCTTCTTTATAATTTGCTAATATGTCATCCATCACGATAGCAAATTGTTTTTCTCTTGGTAATCCAGTAAGCGTATCGTATCCACTATCTATTATGTAAGATACTAATCGAGCAATAGAGACCAATGCATCGGCACTTTCTTGTATGGCTACAGCGCCCTGCGCATTACTTCCGTTTATTTGTATATTTATTCCCTGAATTGATAAAACCCCGTGTTTTCTCTGCCCGCTGCCAGAATATAACGGGAAAACTGCATGTACCACTCCATCAAAAGGGCCAAGAAGTTCGTTAAACCTAGTGTTTTCCGGGTTAAGATCAAATTTGTATGTCTTGCCATTTATTCCATCAGTAATTATTATACCAAGTTCTCTATACGCGCGAATACAGGGATCATTTTCATCGAATAATGCATGCGCATTACTTGTTTGTGGATAAATCCTTCCATTTTCTCTTGTTAGGGTTATACTATGTTCGAGATGGCTATTCCTGGCGTTATATAATGAAACAGATCTTACCCCATCAAAATTTTCAAACAACTTAGCAAGAAATCTAGCCATGCTACCAATGTTACCCTGCGCCTCTATAAACCTGTGGACAACAGCCTGCCCAACAGCCCTTTTATAGCCAGCTATGCCTTCAGCTAGTGTTGGCATTGTACCAAATTCTTTAATTGCTGCAGGTCCTGTATGCCTTTGGCTGCCTGTTTTTATTTCTGCATGGGTTGACATAATTAACTATTTTCTACAAAACTATTTATAAATATATGTATCTTTATCCCGAGCCAACTTAAAAAGTCGGCTCGATCTATTCAAAACCAAACTCAATAAGGCCAATTAAAGAAATCGGAAATACTTTGTTGGTTTTGAATATGAGGCAAAATAAAAAAACGCTGAGGGCAGGATTATCAGTTGAAGCCCATTTACAATCTTATCTTTTTCTTATGTAAAAAGGGCTTCACCCCAAAACAGCGTAAAATAAAATGCTGTTAAGGCTTATCACCGCTTCTTTGGGGGTGAAAGCCTCAGCCCCTTTCTTTCGAAGAAAGGGGCTATGGCTTTGAACCTACAATCCACGAGGGATCGGTTTGCTTGCTAACCGGTTCGAGATTCGTCCTCGAACCACAGGAAGCGTTTGCGTCCATATGCTTCAAGACCGACGCACTACCAGGTTATGCGACCTCAGCTTGTGCCTTTTAGGAAAAGGCACCCCAAAACCCACAATAAGTGGATTCCACAAAACTGCCTCGTTAATCAAACTAACAGTTTTATTTTATTTATGCACACGTTATCTTTTATTTCTTTCCCTCTAATACACTATTATGATAGTTCTTAATCTAAAGACATATGAGCGTAGCTTAGAGAAAGCACTTTATTTTGTTGATCTGGCAAGCGAGGTAGTTGAAGAATCAGGTATGCGTATTGTTGTTTGCCCACCTTCTATTCATTTAAAAGATGCTGCAGGCCGCTTTAGCGAGGTATTTAGCCAGCATTGCGACGCAAGCGAACCTGGCCAACATACTGGTGATTTACCAGCAGAAGCACTTAAGGCGATAAAAGCAAAGGGATCTATTGTTAATCATTCTGAGAAAAAATTACCATTAGAAACAGTTAAACTTGTTTCAGATAAGCTACATGCTAGTGCATTAGAAAGTTTGGTTTGCGCAGCAACATTAGAAGAGGCAGAGAAGATTGCGCATTTTGTTCCTACTTATATTGCAGTTGAGCCACCAGAACTTATTGGCACAGGTGTGAGCGTATCAAATGCTAGACCAGATCTCATAAAAGAAACAGTAAAACACTTAGAGCAGGTTAATGATAAAATAATTGTACTTTGTGGCGCAGGCATTAGCAATAAAGATGATGTTAAGCGTGCATTAGAGCAAGGAAGCAAAGGTGTGCTTCTCGCAAGCGCATTTGTTAATGCAGAAGATCCTAAGAAATTTTTACAGGAATTGGTGAGCGTATTTTGAGAATTTTTGTTTTGTTTATTATGATAATTCTATTTTTCGGTTGCGTTAGCGAAACAAAAGAACAAGAAGTAGAAAAAAAATCTGAACCATCTAAAGAGCCAACAAAAAAGCCTGAACCAACTTCACAACCCCCAGCCAAGGTTCCAGATCCATCTCCAACGCCGCAACCAATAAAGACTAAACCAACTGCCGAACCACCGCCAGCAAAACAAGATACTACTTTAAAGAAAAGTTCGATAAATCGCGATATAAAAGTTGATATAATTGTTGATACTGATTCTTTTTCTCCAAGCGATAGCGAACTTAATGAATTTTTTCGAGTAACAAACAATATTCTAGTTGATAAAGCAGATGTTGAAATGAAGCTAATGAAGACAAGAAGGGTTTCTTATAGCGGAATAAAGAATTCTATTATAATAAGCAGAACTATTGTAACGAACGATATTCTGAAAAAAATATACGAAAGCGAAGATCCACCCGAATTTTTTATATTTTTAAGGTACGAAAGCGAAGATCCACCCGAATTTTTTATATTTTTAAGGGCAGACGATACCTCTGCAACTTATGGTGGCTATGCAATTGGCATTGATCTTGCAGGATCTTGTAATAGGTATAGAGACCCCCAAGGAGACAAAAAGAATAGGGTTTATGGTGGACTTATGGATTGGAAGCACATGTATTCTAGTTGTGGATATGATTCTAGCGATCCAAAAAATCCAGTGCATATAAGTAATATGTCAATAGACGGAGAATGTAGAAATAGACGTGGAACAGCATGCATTTTCAGAGAAGATTTTGGCTATTACATGTGCAATGATAATGAATCTTTAAATTCTTTTTACGCAAAAGACAGATATAATTTCCTTGCAGCATCTACAGTTCACGAGCTAATGCATCACTTTGGCGAGCATGGCAACTACGATCATTTTGGCACTGAAAAATGCAGTGAAATAATGGGCGGAACAAGCTATGATGACGATACACTCAACACCTTCCAAAAGAATGCGGGTATTTGCCCGAAATTGTTTGAGGTTTTTAAAGCGAGTTATCAGGAATGTTAGCACATACAAGTACATTTATAAACACTCTTATACATAAGATGAACAGATATTTATGCCAGTTTTACAAAGACGACTTATAGAAAAACCACAATTAGGTGGGGCTATAACTTCATTAAACGTATTTGGTCATGGTAAACTAGGTGGAAAAATAAATGGCGTATTTGATAATGCGCAACCACTTGTAGAGTGTGGTTTAGCAATGCCGCCACCTGGATTTGCATTAGCAAGCGGTTTTTTTGAAAGATTTGAAGGTGGGCAAGACGGCATAAGAGAAAGAATGAAAGCTATTAATGAGATAAAAGATCGAGTAGCATATGTTAACAACGTTCGTTTATTATTTGATGAAGGATTAAAATTCTCTGATCAAGAAATGGAAGCAATTGCAGAAATCGAGCGCACATTCCGCGGCCAGGTTATTGCGATTAGACCATCTTTAGAAGGCGAGTCTCGCGGTGTTGGTGTTACTAAGACAAAGATTATTGCCTTATTGGATGAACCAGTTGAAAATATTGAAACATTAGTTGATGCTATAAAATCTGCTTATCGATCTGCCTTTTCAAAAGATGCTTTTGCTTATACTAAAAGAAAAGGAGTGGAACCACTAGCAGCGCTTTGGATATTGCCAGTTATTGGTGAAGAGCATAGACATAGCACTAGTCTTTCAGATTTCGAAGGAAAAGAAAGCGAACGATTTTTCTATCCCTGGATTGCCAGTTGCGGTTATACCCATGCTACATTAGATAAAAAAGGAAAAGCATTAGTTGTTTTTGGTATGGGTAGCAAGGCGGTAAAAGGCCAAGGTCTTCCTATTATT
>JAGVWJ010000040.1 GCA_018304385.1 Microcaldota archaeon | reverse complement strand
TAGATGTCAAGGTACCGACAGGTCTTATCTTTGAAACCTGCAAAAGATGCGAAAAAATAAAGTTTAGGGGCAGTTGGCAGGATGTTAAAGAGGAAGAGTTTAATAATTATATAATACGTAAATGCAGAGGCGAGTTCTTCAATGCGGTGTACGATCGTAGTACTGGTGCAATAACCTTTTTTATAAAAAAGTCCGGTAAGATAATAACGCTAAACAAATGGATTGATGTAAAATTCAATAAAAATATGTGTTCGGATTGCACTAGGCTAAGTGGCGGGTATTATGAAGCAATTATTCAACTGCGAGGCAATGAGAAAAGAATAGTTAAATTAGCAAATACGCTCGAAAGTGAGTTAAAGAAAACAACGTTTATTAGCAAGGTTGATGAGAAAAAAGAAGGAACTGATATTTATATTGGAAGCAATAAGGCTGCACTTGAATTGATAGAACAGCTTGGTTATACTTATGGAATCAGCAAAAAGTTATTCGGGCTTAAGGAAGGAAAGAGAACGTATAGGACTACTTATGTTATTAGGTTGGAATAATGGATAAAAAACAGAATTATGAACATTTTATTTTGTGCTGTGCTGATAGAAAAATTTATAAATTCCCGTAAACAAAGTATAAAACAGGTGAAATTATGGAAAATATAAATGTTCATATTCCGGTCGAAGTGCAAAAAATTGTTCAAAAACATTCAGAGGTAAATTGGGAAGCGTTAGCTAGAAAGGCAATTACAGATAAAGCCAGATTGATACAACTAACTGAAAAATTAGTAGAAAAAAGTAAACTAAAAGAAAGCGATATTGATGAACTTGATCACATAATAAAAAAGGCTCTTTATAAAAGGTACTCTAAATGAGATTAGTAATAGACACTAATCGATTATTGGCCGCGCTAATACGAAGCGGTACAACAAGGGAGATAATCCATTCAAATAAATTCGAATTTTTCACATCAGAAGGGGCTTTAGAAGAGGTATTAAAGCATCGAGCCTTAGTAAAGGAGAAAAGCGGTTTAAGCGACGAAGAGTTAGAAACCTTATATTCTTCTATACTGCTGGATCTAGAATTGGTTGAAAAGAAGGACATTGAACCATTTATGCATGAAGCTGAGGAATTAATGAAAGATATAGATCCGACCGATTCTATATTTATTGCGTGTGCGCTTGCAATTAAAGCCGATGGTATATTCTCAGAAGATGGACATTTTGATAAGCAAAACAGAATAAAGATTTTCAAAACTGAAGATATAATAAAGTTACTTTGATCACAAATGCGTTTTCACTTTTGAATCAAAAAACTTCGGAATAATTTTTATTGTATCTGGTATTGCAACTAAATTAATTAGAATTGTTTTGCCCCTTGCTAATATTGCAAAAGAAGTAGCAGCTGCAGGTGTAACACCAAACAAAGCCATAACTAATGCAGAGCCACCTTCGCTTAAGCCAACGCCAGCGATTGTTGGCGAAGGCATAAACTCAAGCATTGTAATTAGTGGCTGGAAAAAGAAATAAAAGAAAACCTCATGGAAGTCTATACCGCTAATAGTAATACCTAAACTTTTCGCAACAAAATACCATGAAATCGCTTTCATTGACCAGGTAAATATTAAAAGAACGATTAAATGCGGTGTACGTTTGATTACAACATGCGAGCTTTCCTGCATTCTCTCAAAGATACTAATTACTTTTGTAGCTAATCCACCAACAAGCGGCAATCGCATTGTGAAATTAAATAATGCGAGAAAGCGTTGAGAAAATAAAAGCAGAATCATTGTAATGACTAAAATACTCATGCCTGCTCCTGCAATATATAGTATTGCGCCCTCACCTTCTTTTAAAAATTTAGATAATAGCAATAGCACGCCCGCCATACCTGCTGTAACCTTAAGAACAAAATCAAATATCTGCGGACCAAAAATAGATATCAAAGCTTTCTCGCTCGGAACCTTGTAGTTATAATGCAGGGATGCAGCAGTTGCAAAATACCCGCTGCGTGCAGGAGTAAAATCTGCAAGCAACATACCAACAAAATGCGAGCGTAATATTGCAGGCCAGCCAAGCTTAATCCCTAAATCATGCAATAAGATTTTTATTCTTGCAGACATACCAATGTACATTGCCAGTAAAAATATAATTGAAAGAAATAATAGAAACAAATCAACTTTTAGTAAATGATCAATAACCTCATTAATGCCTACATAGCTTAGAATAAATACAATTAGCCCTATGGATATTACTGCATCTAACAAAATTATAATCTGGTCGCGTTTAAGCATAAGTATCATAAAATAATCAAAGACAAAGAATAAAAATAGATTATTCTGGTGGCTTAGGTATTTCATCTTCTTCTATAGCCTGATCCCCTTCTCCAAGCTTGGGTTTTTCTGCTGGAGGCGGTGCAGGCGCTGGTTGCGGCGCTGGAGCACTATCTTTTTTCTCCTCTTTTTGCTGCGCACAGCCAAATAATAAAACTAAAACTGTCGCAAAAACTAAAATAAAAACAATGTTTTTCATAGTAAACACCTAGCCATTACATTGCAGTACATCCGCTGGAGGCTCATAATCTGTTTTATCTTCTATAAACTTCATTGCCTCCTCGAATTCCTTATGTAAATCGTTATTTATTGATTTTAGCGGCTTAAGGGAATCTTTATATCTTTCTTCAGTCATTGCCTTCCTAGCAGCATCTAACTGATCCTTCATCTGTGATATTATAAAATCTAATTCACTCGTGTCCTTTCCTTGTGCTTTAACTTCATCACGTTCTTTCTCTTTCTTTGATATATATTGCGCGTACTCATCAAACATCGTGCCCTCTAGTTTATTATAAACCTGTTTTTGATTCTCAGAAAACTTTTGTTCTACTTCTGCTGCATTTTTCTTAATCTCATCAAAGTATTTAACTGATTCCTCTTTCATTTTTTCCATCATTTTCTTTTTCTCTTCTTTACTCATTCTCTTAAATTCCTGCCATTTATTATTCATATGGTCGCAGTATTTTTTCTTTGCATCTTCTATGCATTGTGCATCATTTCTGCATGTTTGAACCTCACCGTCCATATCCATAATAACAACCAATTCTGTAGAAACAGATTGGTATCTTCTTGTACATTCTTCACTTTGACATTCATATTTCTTATATTTCATATATTCAGGAGATGAACTGAATTCCTTTGCGCATTCTTCCATGTTTACCCCGCTGCTCATGCATTCAGCCATTTCTTCTTTTGCACGAACACAGGTTGCTTGTTCTTCGCCAGTTTTACCAGAGCAGGGATCACTTGCTATCTCTTGTAAGCGCTCGCATGCCTTGCCCTCGCTTCCAGCAGTAACAGCGCAGACCATATCTATTGTTGCGCCAAAACGGCCTTCATACTCCCCATATTTTGCTGGATCTACCATCATTGTTGATTTTTCAGGCTTCGCTGCGTACATAAATGGTTCAACCTTTTCTCTCCAGTCTTCCATTAATTTTTCTTTATCCTCTCCTTCATTGTATCTTTTCATAAAATCTTCTTGTAGTTTTTTCATTTCATCCTCGCTTAGCGTTGTTCCTGCTGACATGTGGGGATTGTCATAAGAAGGAAGAACCATTGTTCCTTGTTTAAAGTCTTTCATTCCTTCGAAATTCTTTTTCCATTCATCTTTTTTAGAATCGAAAAAATCCTTATCTAATGGCTGGCCACCGTTGGACATGATCATCTCCTTATATTTTTCGTAATCTTCTGGAAAGCCCATTTCAGAACTTACAGTTGAACCGCTGCCAGAATACGAGTAGCTATAACTTGATGAATAACCTGTTGAATATCCATATGAGTTCCCAGTGCCATAACTATAATTAAATCCTTCTGGCGGCGCACCCATTTTTGTAGGATCAAAACCTTCTGGAGGTTGACCATACTTTTTCATATCTTCTGGATTAAAACCTTCAGGTGTATTCATGCCTTCTGGGGGTGAGCCATATTTTTCCATGTACTCTTTGTATTCCTCTGGCATGCCCCCTTCTGGAGAGTTAGATGAAGCATAAACAAGAACTGAAAAAACTATAACTAACATAAACACTGCATACAATGGGATACGCATGAGATCACCAACATTACTTCTTTTAGGTGATTTAAATACATTGTTATTAGGGAGCTCATCAATGATTTAAATCAACAATTCTGCCGTTAAATTTTAAAAAAGCTTTAGCACACTTTCCTACTCCTTGTCAATCATTCTTTTGCTAGGACGGTAGGGCATCAATGTAATATTTGGGTTCATTTCCCCTTGTCCACTTTATCGAGCAGCCCATGCTTGGCATTGTTTCTACAGTTACTTCTTTTCCAGCGAGCACCTGCTTAATGGCGTCTTCAATTTCGCTAGTTTTTGCATTGTCATGCGGAAGCTTATGCGCATCATCAAACCTGCCATGATAAACAAGCTCGCGTTTCTCATTAAATAAATATGGGTCAGGTGTGCAGATTGCACCATATTTTATAGCAATCTTTTGTTTTTCATCAACTAAATATGGAAAATTAAATTCCTGTTCTCGCGCAGTTTGTGTCATCCCATCTAAATTATCATCTGGATAATTAGTCGGATCATTTGGATTTATTCCAACTATCTGCAATCCTTGCGAAGCGTAGCGTCTTTGCAATTCTACAAAATAATCAAACTTGGGTCTTACATATGGGCAGTGATTGCACATAAATATAATTAGTAATGCCTTTGCTTTTGCAAAGCTTGCGAGCGAATAAGTCTTTCCGTCAATGCCTTGCAGAGAAAAATTCACTGCCTTCTCTCCTTTTTTTAATATGTCATATCTAGAGCTAACTAGAACCAATATACCACCAAATAAATTTCACTCGCATAATTTTTAATCCTTAAGTATCATTATATCTTATGGCAATAGGAATTGAAGGTGCGTTCTTAGTATTTGGCGGTATTATTATAATTGGGTATATAGGAGAGTTATTCTCAAAAAAATTTAGCATACCTAGTACAATTATGCTTCTTTTAATCGGATATTTACTAAAAGTAAGTGGTTATGTAGATGTAGCTGATCTAACAGGACTACAAAGCTTATTTGGGACGCTTGCACTGATAATTTTACTTTTTGATGGTGGACTGACACTTAATATCCTAGATGTTCTATTCAAAAGCGGCAGAATATTTCTAATGTCGATTTTGATAACTGTTGCAAGTATGTTTGCAGCAGGATTTTTAATGCAAGGGTTTGGTTTTGATTTTCTTATAGGTGCCATAGTAGGTGCAATTGCAGGAGGCATTGGGTCTACTACTACTATATCTATATTAAAAGGATTAGAACTTCCAAAAGATGTTGGTAGATTCTTAACATTAGAATCTTCAATAACAGATATTTTCTCAATTATTCTTACAATAGTGCTGACTCAAAATCTATTATCTGGTTTTATTGATGTGCAGATGATTGGTCAAGGTATATTAAGTACCTTTTCTGTTGGTACGCTAGTTGGCATAGTTGGCGGTATTTTATTTATCTCTATTTTCTCAAGGATTGAAAAAGGATATAGCTATATGGTAATGTTAGGGGTAATCTTAATTCTTTATGCGCTCTCAGAGTTTTTTGGAGGTAGCGGGGCGATAGGTGTCTTAATATTTAGCATAATGCTTGGTAATGAGAACTTGGTAAGAAAAATAATAAGAATAGAAGAGGCTAGTGAAAGGATTTTTATAAGAGAGTTTCATACAGAAATTTCATTTATAATAAGAACCTTTTTCTTTGTCTTCTTAGGTATTATTGTAAATTTTAGTAATATTAATAATTTTATAATTGCACTAGGGCTAGTTATTTCTTTCTTATTGATAAGATACCTAATAACAAAATTTGTAACCAGAAGTTCTGAATTATCCCCATATAGTAATATAATAACTGTAATAAGCCCGCGTGGATTAGCAACAGCAGTTCTTGCTACCTATCCGTTAACAACTGTGCAATCATATTTACAAAAAGCACAGGTAACAAATGGGCAAGATTTAATTTCAAAACTTACGAATCTTCCAGAAATCGCCTTTAATATAATTATCCTTACTATCATTCTAACTAGCATTCTAGTTCCATTTGTTTACAAAAAACAAGAGAGTAAGTCTGAAGTTAAGAAACAAAATAAGAAAAAATAATTATTCTCCTTCCAACTTAGCAGTATATGCAATAAATTCAGCAACGCTCATACCTGTAACTATTGCATAAATCGCATAAGCACCATCTTCTTTTTTCAGCATCTCATGCACAAAATCGCGCCCTCCTTTGGTATGCCAGAGCTTGCCGCCTCCAATTTTCTTACCAAAACCACTCTTACCGATTAAACTGCAGAATGTTTTTCCACTTTCGCTTGTTAAGACACTAATAAGTTGGATTGTATATTCTTTATCATTGAGCTTATTTGATAATACCAATGCCGCCTCTTGGCTATTTGCTTTTAAATAATCTAAGATTTTCTCACTTTGTGTATCATCTGAAAACGCTTGTTGGAGATTTTTTATATCAGATATCAAGCTTAAAAATTCCTTTCCTTTATTTGAGAGCATAGATTGAGATATCTCGGATGCCCCAACTTTTATATTATCATTAAGCGAAGCTGCTATAACTAATTCTACTACTAATCTTCTGCCAATTCTTCTTTTCAATAGTTTATTCACAAATGCATGCGCACTTGTATAGTTTGCGTCCATTGCACCAAGAACAAGCGCTTCGCCACCATCAGATGAAACGACCTTTTTTAGTATCCCTATACCTTCGTTGCTTGTCATAAGCTCAATAAGTTTATCAGAAAAAACAGTATCATTTAAAATTGAGAATAAGACTGAGTATTTTTTATTGTCCAGTTTTGTTTTCTCGCCTTCGCTTATAAGCATGTTTGCTAGAGCTTCCTTTACACTGTTATCTTCTAGCGCTTGCGAAAGAGAATTAAATAAAGTGTCGCTTTTCACTGCATTGAATAAGAATGCTAAACCTTCAGTATTAATCCTTTTGGTTAATTCGTTAGAATCCATAACATGACTTTGATAGTAAATTTTTATAAATAGTTCGCAAGCAGCATCTGCCTCCTTTTTATTATCTCCTTAAGCAAAACACTTTGGCTATGGAATTTATAGAATGGCAATTTTAATTTTGATGATATGTAAGAGATTGCAGATTTCAAATCAAAGAATTCATTAGGCTTTTGGGCAAGTGCATGCTTTGTTTCCTCTCTGCAAAGCCAAACACCTGTCGGGATATAACCTGGGTATGCCTCTCTAAAAACTATTGCGCCTGCTTGCGCGCGCCGCATTGCAAGTTTTTGTGTAACTTCGCTGCGAACAGAGTAATAACATCCGCCAACGTTCGAATATTCTTTTTTTGGATGGTACAATTCATAATCGCTAAATACCGCTTCTTCATCCTCTAACACATGGATAAATGCCTCGATCCATTCATACTGCCATGGCGTTGGTGTAAGCAAGATAGCGAAATAATTATTTAAGGCAGTAAATTCATAAACCTCAAAACTATCTATTATTTCAAAATGTTTCACCTGGTCAAGATAATGCTCGCCTATTATAGAGTCAACCGCAGTAATGCTCCAGCGAGTAGGTACAAGTTTTCTGTTTTTTCCCAAACCCATTGTACCAGTTGAGAATGCCTTCTGAATTTGTGTAAAATCATATCCTTGCTTATAAAGATTAACTACCCCATCGCCAGCCAGTAGGTCTGTATCATGATATACTTTTTCAAAATTGTGCTCCCATTTAACATTATCAATATTAAATCTCTTTATTGCCGCACTTGGCCCAAAAGGTGCATGCTCTTCGTTAAATGTTATGCCGCGCGGCGCATGCTTAAACTCTGCCTCGCTGTCAATGGAGTTTTTAGATAAAGAGATTTCTTGCATTTTAGAAACTAATTTATTATCAAAATCTTTAATGCAAACCTGCGCCTTGCCGCGCACTAATTGTAATCTAAATTGAACTATATCGCTAAGCTGTTTTTCTCTAGGAATCCATTCTTCTGGGGAATCAAGTAATGAAGTATCTCCATATTGTGGCGTAAGCATCGGGCCAACGTAGACTGTTGGGTAGCCGTATGAACCAATAAAGACACTTGGCGGGCTGCTCCCATCCATTTTTTCTCCGACTTCAACTGAGCGAAAGCGCATCTTTGATGTTAGCTTTTTTAGGTAGGCGGCCTTTCCGAGCATGCTGTTATATAACAGTATAAGATTAAAAAATAAAGCGGATAGAAATTTATCTATGCGTCCATATTGGTTTTTGTTATTAGGTATAGTACTTCTTCTGCTTTTTGGTTGCGCTAATACTAAAAAAGATACAAACAAAATAAAAAATGAAACCATTTCAGACACAAAAAGCGAATCTCTAAAAGAAAGGGAAATGTCAGAAATTAAAGAATGTTCAGAAAGACCAACAAAAAAAGAGCAGGAAAAGTGCTACGATCAGTTTATCAAAGAAAAAATGCATTTTAAAACAGCAAAGCAAGCGCTTCAGGAAATTGACGATGCAGCAAACAAAGATAATAGCCTAAGATTATCCTGTCATGATATTGTACATGCAATAGGCAGAGAAACCTATAGAAAATTTAATAATAGTATCCCAGATGCATTTAACGAATGCGTGCAAACCTGCCATGCTGGATGTTATCATGGTGCAATTCAGGCATTCTTTTTAGGTGACAGCTATCAGGACGATTACGATCCCCATGTCACAATTGCTCAAATGAAAGAAAAAGTAAAGGTTGCATGTAAAGAGCTTGAAGATGATACCAAGGAAAACTTCCAGTGCCTGCATGGTATGGGTCATGCAATCCAGTTTTATGTAGATAATAATCTTACGCTTTCTCTTGATATCTGCGATGCACTCGATACATCTTTCCAAAAAGAATCATGCTATGGCGGCATATTTATGGAGAATGTTGTATCAGTAAATAAAGAAACGAGATGGATCAGACTCGAGTCACCATTATACCCATGTGATGGCATTGATAGCAAATACAGATACCAATGCTATTTAATGCAAACTTCAGTAATGATAGAAATATTTGGCGAGGATATTGAGAAAATGAGCGATACTTGCAAAAAAGCAGGTGAGCACGTCAATACCTGTTTTAAGAGTCTTGGCAGAGATCGGTCTAATTATATCAGAATTAAGAATGATGCACCTTATGAAGATCTAAAAAAGCTTGATGAGGAATATAAAAAAGACTATATAAGCGGATTGATTTACGCGCTGCTTGATAATACATGGAATGGATATTATGCATTTCCATTCTGTTCTAAATTGGATAATGAGCTGAAAGATTATTGTTATAGAGATGCAATTAGTTATCTAAATATTAATCTTGGAACACCTAAGGACCAGATTAGAGAATCATGTAATTTGCATGCACCTGAAGAAGATAAGCAATATTGTACGAACAGACTATAATTAAGCTATTACCGTGGTCATTCAATAAGCATAATTATACCCATACAAACTACCCCTGCTAAAACTAGTTTTAATCCGGTTAAAATAATATTTTCTTTTGATACCTTTCCTAAGAATGCACCGAGCAAGAAAAATGATATTATAGCAAAGCCAAAGGAATAGTAATATAATGACTCAATTGTTAAACCACCAAATGAAAACAGGAATGGCGATAATATAAAAAGAGATGCAGTAAAAGGAGATAATCCATCAACTAATGCAGTAGCAAAACTTGCAAATGAATACGCCCTATGCAGCTCGGTTTTATCTAGTTTTCTATGAACAGCTACTTCTATTTGCTTTAGCTCGCGCTTGCGCTCTGCGCTTTCTGTGAAGAATGCACCAGTGAATCCTGATACTCCAACTGCTACAGATGTTGCTAGTCCGACTTTAATTACGAGCGAAGGATCTTTTATACCGCCAACAAACGCACCAATCAAAACACCAAAAGTAGTTAGCGCGCCATCAAATGCGTTCATTACAAAATATCTTCTTAGGATCTCACTCATACTAGTAATCTTATCGTATCTTACAATGCGCTCTACATACTTCATAACAAATGTTAGCAACTACTCTACCCACTCAACAACATTTTTTCCAGCTAGAACCCGATCTACGCTTTGGATTGATGCGCCCGTATCCTCAATTGATTTTTTAAGCAGATCAAAATCCAATTCGTCTCCAATAATAGTAAGCTTGGCAATTTCTACCTTGCGCTCTACTTCGTGAATATTAATATCCACACCGTCTACTCCTTTCATCTTGCTTAGTTTTTTCGCTAGGTCTATGCTTGAAATCTGGAGAGGGATTAAAACATCTAGTACTACTTTTCTTATGCCTGCCATGATTAACTTATTAGATGATTAAATATATAAATCGTTTAGCAGATAGCTAAAGTATGGTAAAAGCTGCATTAAAGAGGCCAGAAGATGAAGAAAAAGAAAAGTTTAAACCAATAATCATACCGGTTAAAAAAGAAATTCCTACATGGAAGAAAATTGCGGGCTATGCAGTTGGTGCTGTTTTGTCTCCCTTTATTGCTATTGGGATGATAACTGGTTGCGGGGACGATCGCTTTCTAGTTACACCAAAAGAGGAGCACCAAGAAATTCCAAAAGAAGGTTTGGTATGGCTTCCAGCATTTAAAATAATGAAAAGAGAAAATGGCGGTTTTGAGATTGAAGATGTTTCTTTAGGCCTATTTCCATCTCAAACAAAATATGATGGTTTGAGAAACACATACTCTTCACCAGAGAAAATTCCAGGTAAGGTTCGGGCTAACTTGAGGAAGTACATGGAAGAACAGGTGGTGCCTTCTATTGAAAATAGTTTAAATTTGGGAAATCCAGCCGTTATAGAAATTCTGGAAAACAATGTTTATTTGATTTCTCAACCTACCGAAGAGGAAGAAACATCATTAAGTGGAGCTGCTGGACAATATACTAGAGCAGAAGCTTTTAAGATTTATGACACCCACGGTTATGAAATTGCTGCATGTGACGAGGCATGTTCCGAGTATAATATACTATACTATAAAAAGAAAGAGGAAATATCATCAGAAGTTGTGGTTCATGAAATTTTACACGATATCTATTCAACAGCTCTAAGTGCGCAATCCAGAAGAGAATTTCAAGATGCATTATCTAGCTTATTGTACGCAGGAGGTGTTGACGAAGAATTTGAAAAACATCTAGACCATCACAGTGCGATGAGCCTTGTTTATGATTTCGTTATAGAGCGGTATACTAGGTTAACTAGTGATGAGAAAAAAGAATTAACAAGTGCCCTCATATTTTTTTCGTGGTTAAGATTTAAGCGATTTGACATAGAAATTCCTAAGCACTATCAAGAAAAGTATAAAGAAGAAGGAATTGATCTAAAAGACCAGAGAGAACAATATCTGAAAAGAGAGGCTTACCCATATATGTTTTGGGCAGGTTTGCCTAATGCCTTTGCAGGAGTATATAAGAGTTATATGAATAAAGACTTGCTTGATAAACTTATTAACAATACCAGGTACTTGTATTCCAGAGAAGCGCTTAAAAATTTTATGCCAATTGCAATTGAATTTATGGAATACGCAAAGCAACAGGTCGGAAGCTAATTATTCCAAACCAGATAAAAGTATGTGCAATGGTTCAATATATGTCCATGGCAAGCCAGCTTCTACTGCACCTTCTATAATTTTTCTAACATATGCTGCCTTTGGTCTAAGGCCTTCTGCTTTTCTAACTGCAACATACGTTATTGCTCTGCAGCTTTCTCCTTCTTCTGATATAACTGTAACATTTTTTCTTCCGTAATGTGTAGGAGCGCCTTCATAGCGATCTAATTCTGCCAAGTCGCTTTGTGTAATTTCAAAAACAACACCTAAAACCTTGTTGCTCTCATCGCGTTCGACATTTGCTTTTCCAGAACCATCGCTTCCTTGTTTATTAAAATCGAGTTTGTGCCTTCGTAACTCCGCTACAAATGAACGCTTTGGTTTTATTCCTCGCTCTCGAAGCTGCTTGGTTGACATATTTGATCCGTATGCGAAATAAAGAACCATGCTCATCACTCAAAATGTTTATTAACGTGGTTGCATAAGGTTTATAAACTATATGAAGGGGATTTAAAACAATCCATTAAGAATAATTGTTATGGTTAATCTAAGAAGAATGGAGAGGCAAGCTGTAGCAAATGAAAGAGTAGAATTATTATTTTATAAAGTACTTGAAAAAAACGGAAAAAGAATGCTAAAACCACTGGACATTAAAACAAGCGTGCCAATTGCAATAATTAAAGCAGTTTTAGATAATACTATCATTGAGACTTTTTATGAGAGACTAGCAAAAGATCTGCAGACACGCGGAGTTGAACCAGGCACGACTGTGCAACTTAGGGCGAAATTTAGTAAATCCAATACTGCAGTTGATTCCGCACTTAAGGGTGTGCATATATTATGTGAGGTTAAGGTTTAAAAAAAAGAAAAGGCCACGACCGAGATTCGAAATCCCACCCGACTTTTTTGAAGTGACGGTTTTAGGCCGCCTTTTCCTAAAAGGCGGGACTCGGGTCTAAGGCTGTCTGTTGAAGTTTTAATTAACTTCCCCGTTTTGGGGTGCCTTTTCCTAAAATGCACAACCACAGGCCTCCATGCTAACCATTGTACGCCTTGCGGACAAATCTTGAACTTTGTTCAAGGCTCTACACTATCGTGGCCAAACGAATATGCGGCCACGAGATTTGAACCGTAGTTCAAACTGATCGTGGCCATAAGAGATTAAACTATTGGTTCAAAACTATTAATAATATTGGGTTTCCCACTTAAAAAATAGATAGCCTTGGGTTTAATGGTTTATTACCTAACAAGGAGGACCCATCTCCAGAGAAAAATTCAACTTCTTTCGCATTGCTTTGTTCTATATAATATTTCAAATCATGATGATCCGCATGATCGCTTAATGGGAACGCCATATCCACATTAAATCCATATCTCATTGCCCAACCGGTGGCAATTGCAACAAGCGTTTCGCGATTAAATGCCTCAGCAATCTTCCGCGCAAAGTATCTTTTGCCATTGCGCATAGGCACAAGCGCAACAAATGGTTTTTTCATCATCTCTTCTGCCTCATCACTACCTATAAGTACGTGATCTAATTTCACACCAAATTTTTCATAAACCTCACAGAATCTATTCGTCTTTTCATTAACTAATGGTGCGATATTGCAGTAATTGTTCAATAACTTAACTAGTTCTTGCGCCTTTCCTAATTCATAACAACCAATAACAATGTTTGCACCTTTTTCATAATTTTCCTTAATCCATTTTGCCATCTGTTCGCAAACCTCTTCATAAGGAGGAAATTTATAAAATGGATCAGCATATGTTGCTTCTATAATTAGGTGGTCGCATTCCACGATATCTGCGCCTTTAGCAATTAAGTTATCTCTTAAACAAATATCACCAGTATAAACAGCCTTGCTGCCATCATTCTCAACTATAATTTGTCGTGCTCCTAGAATATGGCCAGCGTTAATTAGCTTAACATTTTGCAGATTATGCTGCGTTCCTTTTAGTTCTGCAAGCGCAATCGTCTCTTCACTAGCAATAATTTTTTCTTTTCTTCTAACTCCGTTTAAATGATCGCTATGTGCATGGGAAACAAAACTAACATCTCCATTGCCATGGTCTAAAGCAATGGTTACATCACCGCATGGGAACTGCATGATTTGATTGGTAGGGTAAAATTTAAATCATGTTGTATTTCCTCATAGATTTTAAAATAATGTTATT
>JAGVWJ010000039.1 GCA_018304385.1 Microcaldota archaeon | reverse complement strand
TCCTTCCTCACGTAGTGCTGTGCAGGCTTGCGTACCTGAATAATCAAATTCAGCAGCTTGACCTATGACTATCGGGCCGCTACCTATAACTAATACTTTTGATATTTTATCCTTCATAATCTATCAACTATTTCTCCAATGATTGTATGACAGCCTTCTGTACATACAATCTATTCTTCACCTGCTGCCATACCAAAGAATTTTTACTATCAAGAACAGCATCACTAATCTCTAATCCGCGAAATGCAGGTAGAGGGTGCATTATTAAGACATCCTTTGGTGCTTGGGCTAGCATTTGCTCATTCACCTGATAAGAAAGAAAATCCCGCATTATTTCTGTTGCTTCTTCATTTAGCTCTCGTGACCATGCATTTGTATAAATTATTGAAGCATCCTTTACGATTTTTAGATCGCTAGAAACATCTGCTTTTTTATTTGAAGGGTAGTATCCTTTTGGACATAGATAAATAAATTTCAATCCAAGTGCTTGCGCACCAATTGAAAGCGAATTAGCAACAGCATCTCTTGGGTCCCCTACAAACACTATTTTGCTTCCAGTCTTGAGCTTTGAGCCATGAGCCTCTTTAATCGTATAAAGATCGCCTAGAGCTTGACAAGGGTGTTCTAAGTCACTACCTGCATTAATCACTGGAACATCAGAATATTTTGCTAATTCCTCAAGCATAGAATGCGGAACAAGCCTCGCAACAATTAAATTTACATACTGGCTAATTGCCTTAGCGCTATCTTTTAGTTTCTCGCCCCTAACGAGTTGTGTAAAAACATAATCAAGATAAGTAGTACTGTATCCAAGCTGGTTAAGTGCAACATCAAATGAAACATGCGTTCTAGTGCTTGGCCTATTAAACAATAGCGCAGCAGTTTTTCCATTCTTCTGCATTGTTTTATTCTTCAGCTCATCTGTTAGCTTAAACAAATTTTCTAAATCTTCTTTGCTTAAATCTTGCATTGAGATCAAATTTTTGGTTTTCATTTTACAACACCTCAAATTCTGTACCACAATTAACACATTTTCTTTTAACAGGTTTAAGTGGTATACCTGCTTCCCCAAAAATAATATAGTTTATCTCTTTTTTGTCTCTTTTTTCTACCATCTCTTCATCAACAAGACAACCAGTAGTTATTATCGGAATTCCACAGTTGGCGCATTTTCTTTCTTTCATTTTACACCTTTTATTTAATGACTAATTACAAATTCTGTACCGCATTTAATGCATTTCTCTTTTGTACCCGATCTACAAGCCTCGCCGCATAAAGTATAATTAATTTCTTTATTTTTTATCAAGGATTCATTCGGTTTATTCATGGGGATACAACCGCATTCGCTTATGATCTGAATTCCGCACTTTTTGCATGCAGCAGTAAAGCGATGAAGATTAATAATAACCCATTCGGAGCCAGACTCATAACTAGAATAAGATTCTTCATAAAAATAATATGTCCTGCATTCAGGACATACTTTATACTTGTCAGCAGCATTCTCTAATTTATAAATTGCCTCCTTTATCTTTTTATATTCTGGAGAATTTTTATCATCAAACTGTTCATTCCAATCCCACTTATCTGGAATGTCATTGCATATCTTACAATCAGTCTTTTCTTTCATTTTCATCACAACATTTTCACAAATTCATCAAATATATATTTCGAATCCCTTGGCCCAGGTGAAGCCTCAGGGTGATACTGCACGCTAAATATCTGTTTGGAAGTGTGCTTCATGCCTTCAATTGTTCCATCATTTACATTAACATGAGTAATCTCAAGATCTTTTGGCAATTTATCTACCGCATATCCATGATTCTGCGTTGTTATCGCTATTTTGCCTGTTAATTTATTTAGCACAGGATGATTAGCACCACGATGACCGAATTTTAATTTATATGTTGTTCCACCAAGCGCATGTGCAAGCAATTGATGACCTAAACATATGCCAAGTATTGGAAATTTATTAGCGAGTTGCCTAATTGTTTCATGCGCATCTTTAAGAATCGCTGGATCACCCGGGCCATTAGATAAAACAACTCCTGATGGTTCATATTTTTCAACATCCTGCGTATTCGCAAAACTTGGCAAAACAATTACTTTTAATTTACGCGCAACCAGCTCGCGTACAATATTCATTTTTACGCCATAATCAATAAGTGTGACTGTTCTTTTATTTTCTTTACCAAAAACAAGGGGCTCGCGCGTTGTTACGCGCTCGACAAAATTTATATTCTCGTATTTAAATGTAAGCTCGTCTAGTAGTTTCTTAACATCAATTCCATTCTCATAAGTTGCAAGCACAGCAGGCATTACACCCGCATTTCTAATATGTCTAACAATATAGCGAGTATCAATATCACAAATACCAGGAGCGCCAGCCTCGCTTAAAAATTTATCAATATTCTGTGTAGCTTCTCTATGCTCTGGTAAATTATTTAACTCACGCACAGCAAAACCTTCCACTTGCACGCTTCTTGATTCAAACCAAGAATAATTAGAATCCCATTTGTCCTTTGCGTCTACCCCATAATTCCCAATAAGCGGATAAGTCATTAATAAAATCTGGCCAGCATAACTCGGATCAGTAAGCGCTTCCTGATAACCCATCATTGAGGTGTTAAAGACTAATTCGCCTACCTTTGTAGCTGTAGCGCCAAACCCTTTTCCATAAATTATTGTGCCATCTTTCAGCACTAATACTGCGTGTTTATTGACTGACATATCAAAACTAGAATCTTATATTGCAGTGCGGATTTAAAAATCTTCCTAAACATGTTATTATTTAAAATGGAAAGTGATGTATTATGTTACAAAGGCTTACACGCAGAATAGAGAGGGCAATAACAATCAATCCTCAGGTATTAGCACGAAAGCAAGCAGCATGGGATTTTGAGGATGCTCTGGGCAAGGCAGAAGGCATAGTTGAAAAAGGCAGACTTACTAAATATTATGATAGAAGATTCGGCAACTACGATCCTCAAACAGATCGATGGGATACAGAAAGCACCAATACTTTGTTAGCAAATCCTCAGCTAAGAAGAGTTGATGTTATTGCAGAAGATCTTTTTAAAGGTGGGGAATTTAAATTTGAAGATGTTGGGCCAGTGTATTATCCAAGGTGGCAGCCAATCTCAGGACCACAAAGGTCTATTAGCTATGAAGGCACTATCGCGATTATAACTTTAGTAGATCCTAAAGAGGAATTAAAGGGGGGTCTAACATTAGATATAGGTACAGAGGTAAGATTTACCAAGCTATTAGTTGCACGAAAAGATGAGGTAGTGCCAGGTACAAATATCCCAAAAGTTTTATACACTATTCGACTTAGTTTAGTTTCCAGAGGGGTAATCCTCCGGGAGGAAGATCCGCAGATAGCTCAGCTTTCAAGAGGATTGAGAGATCTGCCTGAAAGTGTTAATGAATCTGCAAGCGATGCATTAGTCTTCACCACAGTGGGCGAAGCACTAGCTGTTCTTAAAGAAAAACTTAGAATAAATTAGTTTAGTTTTAATTCTTTCACAAGCGCCAAATCACTAAGTGCATTTGCAAGTATCTTATTATCTGATATAGTATAGAGGTAATCACCAATATAGAGCGATCGCTTTACTTCATCACCATAGCCACGATAATAATATCCAGATTTCTTGAATGATTCATTACCATCCACATGTGTTATTGTCCCTCTTAATTGGAAACCGTTTTCCAAAGTTAAATCATATACATACGCACCTTGGAAAACATAATCTCCGTATTTAGGAGAGCTGCCCCTTTTATCTCGATTGAATTTCTCTTCAGATGGTATCTCTGCTAAAAGTACAGGTATTACTAATAGATTCTTGCTTTTATCATAAAGAAATGCCTTATGATCTTGTAATGCATAAGACTCTGTTCCTCGATCGCCTATTACAGTCTTATACATTTCTTTTGGATTCTCCACATCACTAACATCAAATACAGCCATTTTTATTCCCTGGTACCAAGCGAAATCGCCTTCTTCTGCCTCAACTGTTTCCTTTCCTATACCTATAATATGGTTTTCATCTATTGGATGTAGATAATCAGAATAACCAGGTATTTTTAGCTTACCGAGCACTTTTGGATTCTTTGGATTGCTTAAGTCTATTACGAAAAGTGGATCGACCTTTTTGAATGTTACTAAGTATCCTTTATCACCCATAAAGCGTACTGAATATATTTTTTCACCAGGTGCAAGATCCTCTAATTTGCCACTCATTTTTAGCTGATCATCAAATATGTAAACATTGTTTGTAGAATCTCCACCGCCTCGTGCAACATGTCCTTTAGTAGTTGCTATCCTAAAGTGCTCTTTATGCTCGTCCATTGAAAACTGATTAAGAATGCTGCCAGGCGCCTCCATTTTCCCTAAATAGCTAATCTCGCCATTATCAAGCGCAAACTTATGAATAACTGTTTCTTCTGCGCTGCGCACTGGTCTTCTAGGTAATATTACATCAACGGGGGTAGTAGCTTCAGGATAAACATAATCATATTTCAACTCAGCTAAGTATAAATTATTCTGAGATGCATAAATATTTTCACCTGATGCAACTATTACTTCCTTAGTTATATCTGCATTAACATCTTTCATAGATAGTGATCCGACTATTACAAAGCTTCTAGCATCTAGTGGTTCTAATCTTCCAATATCTCCGCATTTAGCAACTGGTGAAAGCTCTTTGCTAACTGCACTATCACGATAAAGTGGAACTATTGTTTCATTATCTTTTTCTTTTGGCCCATAGTAGTAATAATTTGGTTGATCATTTATTACAAAATAAACTGTTGAGTTTATCATTCTAGATGATACATAACTGCCTTCGAAATCAATACTGCGTTCGAGCTTTGGATTAGCTCTATCTGTTACATCGAATATTTGTATATTAGTAAATGATTTGTAATTATAGTATGGGTAACCAACTTCTGAAAAATCATAATAACCCCCACCTTGCGTTCCAAATACTAAAACTTTATTTCCATCTATAAATATCTCATTAGGACTCATGTTTGTTAGTTTAGTAGAAGAAAGTACTTTCGCAGTATCTGCAGGGTAAGCCTCTGCTATATGTAGTTTTCCATTAGAAATAGTATAAATATATTTTCCGTCTGTCTTTACAATATCTGCCTCATCAACACCCTGTACTTGCACATTTGTTGTTGAATAGCTTGGCTTTGATGCGCTGTCTGATCCAGATGTTGGTGCAGCCATTGGCATTGGGCTACTTATTGAGCTTTTTATCGATGTGCTCTCATACATTATTCCATAATCATAACTTGAACTGGCGCTTTTAAACGCATTCGCAATTTCATTACAAGAAGAAAACTTAGGAAGCTCAACTACTGCCTTTCCGCCTTTGATCTTTGTACATCCTGCTATTAGCAAGATTCCAATCAACGCAACGAAAATAAATACATTTTTGTTAAATGACATATAAATCACAACATAACTAGGATTCTAAATATTTAAAAAGGGGGTTTGTTTTGTTAGGCGGAGGCCTAATTACAATCCTGTTTTTCTTATTACCACTATACTCTCCCTAATTTTCACCCTTCTTGGTTTAACATCAGCAACTCGCTCGGCACCAACAATTATTTCAGTTTGCATGCCTAAACGCTCTGCCATTTCTGCAAGCAATTCATCAACAAATATCTGCAGGCCGTAAACAACAGAATTTCCAATAATCAAATAGCAAGCGCTTCCGGTTTTAAGCACCCGTTTTATTTCTATTAGTGTTTTTTCAAGGTCAGAAAAATAATTACCAATAACCGGCACCTTAATGCCAGCATCCCCAATTTCTGGCGGTACACTGTCTGGCGGAACATTTGAAGTAATAAACGAACGAACGCTTTCGCCTCGAATCTGCTTGGTTATTGATTTATCTAAAAACATTAAACTTAATTCAAGACCATAAACTTTAGTATAGTCAACATTATTCAAATAAGGTGGAGAGGTTACGATTATATCTATTGAATTATCTGCAACCTGCATAGCGCGCGCATCTCCTTGCGAAATTTCTGGTACCTCACCAACAACCGCATGTTTTTCTAAGTCATAGATCATATTTTTTAGTTTTCTCCTAAATGCTTCCTTAGTAGGCATCGCGTGCTTACGTTTATCTATACGAAGTACTCCACCGTCTTTTATGAAGATGCCGACCTGTGGAATTATAGAAACTAACGTCAATAGCAAGAGGTTTCTTATTTTTCCATTTTCCACTGTATCTATTGCTTGCCTTAATGATAAAAGCGCATTATAATTAGATCTTGGAAATACTGCACGTGGTGAAAATAATTCAAACTGCCAATCAAAGTTTGCTTCTGGTAATTTCGAAATATCCAAAAATTTCCTTATCCCTTCTATTTCATTTTTATCATAGTTTTCACATTTAACTTGAGAAGCGAGCACAGCTATTGGTGATATATCAAAACCAATTGCATTGAGCCCTGCGCCTTTAGCAGTGAGCATACTTGTGCCACAGCCGCAGAAAGGATCAAGTAATAGCTTTTGGCTATTAGCTATTAGCATTTGGCCACTAGCCACCGGCCACGAGCCAATAACCCCTTGCTTTATTGCCCATTCTACAACTTGTGGTGCAAATCCTTCCTTATAATAAAACCAGTTATGTATTGGCATTTGCTTTGATAACTCAAATGTGAAATATTTTCCAAGTTCAAGGTTTGTTGTTAGTTTCATTGGAAATCGCCCTCTTAGATAAGTAATCAGCTCGTTTGTTTCGCTCGCGTTCAACATGCTCAAACTTAGCATGTATCTCCAAACATAATTCATCAATCTTCAATTTTAACGGCTTAAGATGCGTTTCTTTTATTTTATACTCTCTATTTAGTTGTTTAATAAGTAGTTGGCTATCACTTCTAATAATAACTTCTTTCTCCCCGAGCTTCTTCGCTTCTTCAAGTGCTCGCAGTGCTGCGTTATATTCTGCAATATTATTCGTGCCTTTTCCAATAAATTCGCTGATCTCTTTTATTTATGCCAATGCCCATTGGTCCAGGGTTTCCTGAGCACGCACCATCGCAGTAAGCAGTAATCATAGAGTCAATCGGTAAGAAAGGTTTTTTAATAACTTCAGTAGCCATTATTAGTATGACTGAAGTATTTCACCCGAGTGGCATGCCTTCTTATTTTAGATATACTGTATTTGGAGTAATAATGAGTGGACTTGTGGAATTCTCAGCACCTTATCTACCAAGTAATATAGGTGATTATCACAATCAAGTAATATTAGTAATTTGGATATTGGTTATATTCAGATCGCTATTAACTTGGATAGCAAATAGATTCAAATCAATAGAGCTAACAGATCATGATATTACCCTAAAAACAGGCATTGTAGGTGTTAAGAGAATTATAATACCATTTGAAAGAATAGCTAATGTTAATGTACATCAGTCTCTATTTCAAAGAATAGTACGAATTGGGAGCATTACCATAGACAGTCTTGGAGGAACGCACGAAGCGGATATGAATATAGAGAATTTAACTAATAATGCAATAGAACAGATCTTGCAGAATACAAAAGGAAAGATGTCTAAGAAATTTTAGGTGCAGAAATGATAAAACTTTATGAAGATTATTTAGAGGTCAGTGATAGTGAGCTTATTACAAAATTGATTGGTTTAGGTGCAGGAATTGAAGAAGGCGGAAAAGCAAAATTACCATTGCTAGAGGCTGCATATTTCGCAGATAAAGGAGTAATAAAATTTGATAAAGATAAAATACTGGAAAATGCAAGAAAAGGTGATGCACTTGCAGATGATAAATACAAAATAATAAAATTTCTAAGAGATCGCGGTTATATTACAAGAGTCAGCATGGATACTACTGAATATTTTCGTGTCCATCAAAAAGGAATTCGCGTTGGCGAGGATAGAACGCAATACGTTTTGAAGGTTGTGCCAAGAGACTGGCAAACTAATATGAAAGATATAAAACAAGCAATAGGATTTGCCGGAAAACTAAGGAAAGAACTAGTAATTGCATATATTGAGAAAGAAGATATTCACTTTATAAAAATTTCAAGGACGAATTTTGAATAAATAATTTAGAATAAGACAATCCCGCTCTTTGTTCCGAAATCTTCATGATACATAGCGTATGAAATAATCATGGTTGCAACTATAAATAGATAAACATTGTAAAACCAAATAAGTAACGGCGCAATATAAAACAATGCACGGACCGTATTAGAAAAATAATCAAAAGATTCATGCAAAAGCTTTGCGATATAGCTTGCTTTATCTGTTTTTTCATACTTTTTGATATAAGCCTCAGGAACATGCGATACTATAGGGATATATGTAAGCGTTCTTATTTCTAGAAGTAACATAAAAAGCGCATATCCAATCAGAGATATCATTGAAAGTATTCTAACAGCAATAAAAATATCCCCGTTTTGTTTTATAATTCCTGCGTTTAATATTAAGCCAAATGAAACAATAGTAGCCCCAAGTAATGCAGTTGATATAGAGATATTATTCCGCATTGTTTGTATGAACTGGGCTTTGTCTCCGCTTTTAAGAACAGATTCCACCCACGCTTTGCGGTATACCGAACGTATCTCCTTTCCAGTAATCTTTGGTAATTTTCTTGCCTTATCGCGAAAATAGATTGTAAGAAGCAGTGCAATAAGGAATATGAAATAAGCTAAACCATGAATAATCTCATGACTGGTCATAATAGAATATAATTCTAATACAATTAAATAAATTGCGCTTTGTTATGCGCGATCATTTTCTGTTCTTTGTTTCTATAATCTTGATAAAATTTAAAGTATATAATACCAATCAAGAACCAAAGAAATGCGAAATTTCTTCCTTCAACATGTAGAAATGCTACTAATATAAATATAGTAAGACAGCTGAATATTCCAACTAGCGAGACGAGTGATATCTCGTGTTCTCCTATTTTTACGTTAAATGGCATTTTGAAAGGCCTTATTAAGTCTGGCATTTTTATTCTAAGTTGCATTGAAGAGAGATTCGTTAGCGTATAAGCGGTTAGCGCGCCGAATGCATAAAGCTCCCCTAGAAGCACCATATCGCTAAAGTATGCAAGTAGCATCGCAATAATCGAGAATATGATTGTAGTTATCCAAGGCGTTCTAAATTTAGGATGCACCCAGCTTAATCTTCTTGATACTAATCCAGACTTTCCCATGAAATAAACTACTCTTGAAACACCAATTACACCTGTGTTCGCAGAAACAAAGCATATCATGAAGCCGGCAAAGGCAACTATTGGAACTAGCACATTTGCAAATGGGAGTGCATCTGCAACCGGGATTAATGGTTTTTCCATATTTTCTGCAAGCGTTGCTGGCGTTACGAGTCCAAGCGCCATAACAGACATAAAAATAGCAAATACAACAACGAAAAATATAGATAATAATGTAGCTCGCGGTATCGTCTTTCCCGGATCCTTTGTTTCTTCAGCACCTTGAGATATACTTTCTATGCCAACAAATGTTACCATTGCTATTGTTATTGAATACAAGAAATCTCTAAACCCAGGGTCCTTTGCTATCGGAGTCAATCCAGATTTAAATTTTTCATAATCAAATGAAAAACTAAAACCTAGAAATATTAGAGCTGTCACTATTACGATTACTATGACCGTAAGCGCAGAATTAACTGAAGAGGATTCTTTTATTCCTAATAAATTAACTGCCATTAATACGAAGATTAAAAGCGCTGCTATTGATGGGATTAGACTAGCAATTGCTGGAAAAAAGAATGACAAATAACCTGCAGATGCAAATGCAAATAATGCTATGCATAGCGTGTAATCTAATATTAAACCCCAGCCAGCTAAGAAACCAGCAAAATTCCCAAATGTTTCTTTTGCAAATGCAGATGATCCTCCAGAAACAGGTATTGCCGCGCCTAACTCTGCATAAGCCAATCCAGAGCAAATATATACGATTGCTACAACTAATATTGCTAGTGGCATTAAGCCGTGTGCGTATGCTGCAATAAGTCCAAGTGCTAGGAATATATCAGCGCCAACATCTGCAAATCCCATTGCAAAGCTGCCTAATAAGCCCAATTCCTTCTTCAGACTAGGCGTTTCGATTTTTTTCATTAACCCACCTTGTGAGATTTTAGAAGATCAAGTTTAAATATATACGGACCCAATATTCTATAATAGATCAATAAATTTTTAACTATTAACTTAGTAATAACTCAATGTCACTCGATCTTAAAAGATATATAAGTGCGACCAACATCCTTATTGTGATAATTATTTTAACATTTATTATTCAAACATGGGATGATGGCTACCGTGAAGCATTTCGTTTTTCCATAACAGAAGTGATCAATCAACCCTATAGGATTTTTACCCACGTCTTTCTCCATGGGCACCCGATTCACTTATTCCAAAATATGTACGCGCTTTTTATTTTTGGCAACCTGCTTGAGAGCAAGTTTAACAGCAAAGAACTCTTAAAACTTTTTTTTCTAGGTGGTTTCGTAGGTGCTATTAGCATGACTATCGTGCTAGTATTAGGTTTGGGGGGAAGTGGAACTGCAATAGGTGCTAGTGATTCTGTTTCTGCAGTTTTTGGTGCGTGTGTCCTATTATTTTTGAATACAAATATCGAAGTATTTTTTATAAAAATGAAAGTTCGAACTGCTTTGATACTTTTTTTAATTTACGAAGCTTTAGATATATTTAATATTTTTAAGCCGTTTCCTGGTGTAAATATAGCTCACGCAGCTCATATAGGTCCATTCATATTTGGTTATTTATATGCAAGATTTTTTCTTAGGGCTTCTATAAAATGAAAAATTACAGAACTAAAGGGTGCAGAGTTACAGAAAAAAGTTAATGTAGGGGAAGAGATAATCGGACTCAGTTCCCTACGACGTAAAAACGTCTATATCAGCACGAAAATGTCGGTATCGGCAACCAGCAGGTTGCTGATAGATTGAAACCGAAGGTCGGTTTCAGGATATCTACAAACGCCAAATTTTGGTTCCGATTGTTCGACGCATCGAACAATGGACCATAAATCGCATCGGCGATTTATCGGTCGTAAGCGTAGTTAAGATTACAGCAAAAGACCTATTAAAGGCTGGCCGGATACGACTTAGGTGATTGACTGAATAGATTAGAATAAGATATCTTGTAATTTTTTGTTCGTATAGTTGCTAATGGCATGAGAAACCAAACGATGATACACTTCTGTATTATCTGGCCAAGCGCTTCGATTTTTTTCATTAACCCACCTTGTGAGACTTTGGAAGACTAGATTAAAAAGTTAGAGGTAGGTGGTAATTTTATGTTATTGTGCACAGTATAGTTATTTCAGTTCAACAACTTCTCCAATACGCGGAACATGTGTCCGAAAACCTAGTTTCCTAAGATTAGATTCAAGTCCTCTTGCTGAAGCAGGCTCCCCGTGGGTTATGAAAATTTTCTTTGGTTTGTTTCTAAGAGCAGTAATCCAGCTGGTCAAGTGCTTAGAATCTGCATGAGAAGAAAAACTTTCTATTTTTCTTATCTTGGCATTTACCGCTACTTCGAGCCCCATCATTCTAACTTTCTTTGCACCATCAAGAATAACTCTGCCTAAAGTTCCTTCAGCCTGATAACCTACAAAAAGCAGTGTATTCTCTGATTTCCATATATTATGTTTAAGGTGATGCCTAATTCTTCCAGCATTGCACATACCACTGCCAGCTATTATTATACATGGTTTATTATAGTCGTTCATGCTGCGTGATTCATCTGCAGTCCTAAGGCATTTCAACTGATTGAAGGTGAATGGATTGGTGAATTCCTTTCTCAATCTTGGGGAGAAATAATTCATGTATCTTTTGAAAACTTCAGTAACCTCGATTGCAAGGGGGCTATCAAGAAATACAATTTCAGCAGGGAAGTTCCCATCACGAATTAAAATGTGCAAATAATAGAGCAATTCCTGTGTTCTTTCAACTGCAAAAGACGGGATCATCAGTTTTCCGCCTCTAGCAAATGCTTCATTTATTTCTTTGGACAGAAGTTCTCCACGTATTGTAGCATCCTCACGCGGACGATTTCCATATGTTGACTCAACAAGAACAAAATCAGCTTCCTGAATAGTTGCAGGGTCTTCTAAGATCTGAGTTCCTCCCTGACCTAAATCTCCAGAAAACATTATCTTCGTAGTTTTTCCTGCTTCTCTAACTAAGAGTTCCACTATGGAAGATCCTAAAATATGGCCAGCGTTGTGGAATATTACAGTGATTTTATCTGTAAGTGAATATGGATTTTCATATCCAATCTGATGGAAAAATTCAAATGACCTAAGCACGTCACTAAGCGCATACAATGGGTCTCTTGGTTTAAGCCCCAGCCTCATACGTCTTTTATTTTCATGAAGAGTATCGTCTTCATTTACATGAGCTGAATCTTTTAGCATAATTTTTGCCAGATCTACTGTAGGTGGTGTTGCGATTATTTTTCCGTGGAAACCATTTTTTATTAGCTTGGGTATGAGACCTGAATGATCTATGTGAGCGTGAGTTAGCAATAAGTAAGAAATTTCGTTAGGTTTGAATCTGAATGGTTCGTAGTTCATTCTGGTTATATCTTTCGTACCCTGAAACATTCCGCAGTCGATAAGAATTTTTTCTCCAGTTGTTTCTAGAAGATAGCAGGAACCCGTAACAATTCCAGCTGCACCATTAAAAGTTAGTCTCATAGTTATTCTATTGACTTATGATTTAAGAAGATTTCTATTTGAAAGATCTCGGGAAAATTTAGTTATAATAAAAATTTATAAGCTATACGCTTCAAAAGTAATATGAAAAGAGGGTGATCTAATGAAAGGAAAAGTAAAAATGTTTAATACCGCGCGTAGTTTTGGTTTTATCACAGGTGATGATGGTAAGGACGTGTACGTGCACACTTCGGCAGTTGAAGGTGGAGCAGTACTAGCGACCGGCGACGCTGTAGAGTACGAGGTTGAATCAAGCGAACGCGGGTTGCGTGCAAAGAACGTGAAAAAAGTCTAAAAGCGTTTTGAGCTAGGATGATTTTAGGGTTATTGCTAATACTAGGATAAAGTGCAGGGGAAGTGATTGCTCGTTCAAGCCTTTACATCTATGATGTAACGATTTGTCAAAGTTTTTTTGCCACTTTGACAAAGCCTTTTTAGAATAAATATTTTCTAATATAAAAAAGGCTTGAGCCAAAAACACGAAATATCGTGTTTCTTTGCCACTGCTTTCTTTTTAAGAAAGCAGCAATTTCGAACACTTGAAGGCACTAAGCCATAAGGCCCTCAACCTTACGCGTTTGGCCGTTGCGACACATTCTCGAGACCCGAAACCGGAAACTCGAAACTGATGTGACTCCGCCACCCCTGCACTATATTATACTTCTAGATTCTCATTCTTATATTTCCGTCGTACTACTTATATTCTCTATAAAGACGCAGTCTTATATTTTCTTCTGCTGCGTCGGCAATTCTATGTCTTACTTATAGAAGTAAAATATAAGTAAAAAATTAGGACCCAACTTATTAAAAACAGAATTGTGTAAACAAAAACATGAAAATACTAATAATAGGCGGGTCTAGGTTTGTTGGCCCATATCTAATCCAAAAACTCTTTAAGAATGGTCATACTATAACAATCTTTAATCGTGGTAAAATAGAGTCGAATTATTCGCATGTAACATTCATCCAAGGAGATAGGAACAATGACTTTAATATAAAAGACAAATTCGATGTAGTTATAGATATGTGCGCTTACAAGGGTGAACAAACAAAAAAAGCAATCGAACAGCTTAATTTTGATTTTTTTATAAATTTCGGGACTGTTGCTTCATATAAGAAGACTGATAAATTTCCATTAACCGAAGAATCAGAACTCGGTAACTGGCCCTTATGGGGAAATTATAACAAAGGAAAAGCGGAATGTGAAAAAATTCTCGAAAAAAGCGGAATAAAATACGCGACAATAAGACCAGTGTATATTCTTGGCCCTAGAAATTATGTTGATAGAGAACACTTTATATATTCTAGAATAAAACAAGGCATTCCTTTGGTTTTGCCAGGAGATGGGAAAGCAAAAATACAATTTGTGTTTGCAAAGGAAGTTGTAGATATAATAGCATTGTTGACTGAGAACAAAATAGTTGGTGCATTCAACTGCGCAGGGGATGACATAATTACACTTAGAAAACTAGTAGAACAGATGGGAAAAATTGTAGGTATAAAACCTAAGATTCAATTTAATCCCAGCGCGGATAGAGAAAAATTCAAAGAAGAAGAATTTCCATTTGCAAATGAGAGCTTTTTTGTCAGCAATAAGAAAATAAAAAGACTAGGTATTAGATTTACATCATTAATAAAAGGATTAAAGGAAGATTACTGGAATTATTATAAAAATGTCATATAAAATTCTTCTTCTCCTCAGCCCAAAACTCATAACCAGTGTCTGGCTCATTGAACATGCTCCAGTCGTGAACAAAGCGCCTGTCGCGTGTTTGCTCACAGCTCAAGGCTCATTGCAATCTATTCATATCTCAATGCATCCACCGGCGAGAGTGCAGCAGCCCGACGCGCAGGAACAAATCCAGAAATAAGACCAATAACTATAGAAAATGTTATTGCAAACAATATTATCTCGATTTTAATAGAAACAGGCGCTCCTGCAGCACCAGCTAAATATACTACAATTATACCAAAAGCTGTTCCAAGCACTCCGCCAACACCACCTAACGCTGCGCTTTCAAAAACAAATATCTTGAGAATATCGTTTCGCGTTGCGCCAACAGCCTTTAGCACGCCTATTTCATGCGTTCGTTCGAGCACGCTGGTAAACATGGTATTCGCAATTCCAATACCGCCAACTATAAGAGATATAGCAGCAACAGCTCCTAAAAATATAGTAACGAGTCCAATAATCGCGCCAATTGTTTCCTGTATTGTTTTTGGATTTATTACACTAAAATCCTTCTCGTCTGCGCGTACTTTATGCGAATTAGCAATTTCCTGTATTATTTTATCACTAATCTCTTCTACATCTGAACCTTCTTTTATAGTTACAACTATTGCGCCAACTTCGTTCTCAGCGAGCGAGTCTTTGAAAAGCGTTTGCGCATCTTTGAACGGAACTAATAATGCAGTATCTAATTGCGATGACGGCCCAAAACCACCACCAGTTTTCTTTAATACACCAACAACACGGAATTTCTTTCCATTTATTGTTATGAAACTGTTCACGCTAACTTTATTAGTTCCAAAAGATTCTTCAGATAAAGTTGATCCTATTACTGCAACATATTGGTCATTATCTATAAGAAATCTCCCATTCTCAATTTCTACTAATGTTGTCTTCTCAAATATTCCTGGTTCTATGCCTTGTACAGAAGAAGTTATCTGTTTATCTTTGAAACCAACAGTTCCCCTTCCCATGATAAGCTTGGAGATTTCATCTATTTCAGCTATTCTTCTCAACCTGTCAGCATCTCTTTCGAAAAGTTTTCCTGATGTTGGTGATGTGCCTGGCCCTCCACGAAATGCAGCAGCAGTGCCCTGTGATTCTGCTATCGGGGCTACAAAAATTGTATTAGAACCAAATGCAGATAGTTGTTTTTCTATTTCATCATTAAATCCCTGACCAATAGTTAAAAGGGACACAACGGCAGCTATTCCAATTATAATCCCAAGCATGGTTAGCCATGACCGTATCTGGCGGTGTTTTAGGCTATTTACAGAATACTTAATCATATCAACAAGTTTCAATTATACCACTTGTTTCTTTTTTCTTCTAAAATACCAGTATATAGATAGTAGCAATAAAGCTGCACCAACTATATACGGCAGAGTGCTGCCACCTTTCTTTCCAGATTCTTCAAAAGGCCTTATAACAACACTGCTAGTTATATTTTTTTCTATCCAGATTCCTGATTGATCTTTATATCTTACAAATATAGGAAGGGTATGGGTCCCTGGTTGGATATTTTTTATTCTGATTTTATATTGAACCGCGCTGAAGGCATCGTTCTCCAGACCACCTATATATTGTGACCTTTGGGCATTAAGAACCTCCAGTATATCATTCTCTTGAAGTGCAACCTCAACATTTTCAATTCTGTAAGAACCAATATTTGATACCGTTACGGATAGGGTGTGCTCTCCAGTTGGTACAAGAGGCGCAGGTTTGGAGTCAAGGAATATTCCTACATCCGCATCTGAGCTTACAACAATAGGAATAGTTATCTTTTCCTCTTTTTCCACGTCTTCCTCTACCCATTTAAGTTTTATATTGGTATTTCTAACTCCTGGTTCTGTATCAGCGAATACGCGTATATCTATTATTTTTTCATCATCAGCAGCAAAATCGCCAAGCTTTATTTCTTTTGTTTCTTTGGCCTTTATATTATCATCTTCAAGGATTACCCGAAAATCATTAAGCGACCGGCCGATGTTTCTTACTTTTAGTTTGAGCACATTATCAATAGATGTTACAATCTGAGCCTCCTGGCTAAAAATAACATCTGCCTTTTCTTTTTTTACAGTTATGGCAATATTTTTTGCTTCGCTTGCAGAATCGCCACCTTCTTCTTCGTAGGCGAGTAGCAAGGGAATTGTATTAACCCCCTCGTCAGCGTTTCTCGAGTCAATGGCAATTTTGAATGTTTTAGAACCATTTATACCTCCAACATATATCTGGTCAGTACCTACAAAAGAAAATTTTTCCGTATTGTTTAATCGTACAATAAGTTTATTCACATTTCCTCCATTATTCGTAATGGTTACATTTAACGTATCTGTACTGCTAATAGTCTGTTTATCTAAGGATAAGGTTAATATTGGGGGGTTAGAAATCTTAACAGGAACTATTAAGTTTTGCGTGTCGCCATCTTTTTGTTTAATTGAAAATGAAACAGGAATTATGCCTGCCTTAGCATTTGGTAAGACCCTAATTGGCACTGTTACTATGGCGCTAGATCCGCTTTCTATTGTGCCTACTCTTATTGGTTGGTCTACTCTTACATCTATGCCTTCTATTGAGTTATAATAAACCGTTATGTCATCTACCTGGGAGGCAGTAGTCACTCCTGTTAGTTGTATATTTTTGAGCACTATTTTTATCGAACCTTCTTGGCCTAGTTTTAATTCTGATGGGGTAAGTTCATAAGAATCTATTGATAATGGCGCGAATAAGACACCACCTAATAAAATGAATAAAATGACAAATACCACAGATTTCATAATCTCACCCCGTTATTTTTCCATCCTTTATTCTGATTATCCTTTTTGTTATTTTGGTTATACTAGCGTCATGTGTTATGATGGCGATCGTTTTACCTTCTTCATGCAATCCTCTAAACATTTTAAGTACCTCGCTTCCAGTTTTTGAATCTAAATTGCCTGTAGGTTCATCGGCTAATACTATCTCTGGTTCGTTTACTAGTGCACGTGCAATTGCAACCCTTTGTCTTTGCCCGCCACTAAGCTGGCCAGGATAATGCAAAAGCCTATCACCCATGCCTATTTTTTCTAATATTTTAGTAGCCCTTGAATGGGCTGAATATTCATCTTGTTCATATATTACAGCAGGCAATGCAACATTTTCCAATACAGTGAGACTTGGAACTAGATTAAATGTTTGGAATACAAAGCCAATTTTCTTTCCTCTTAAATGAGCGCGAGTATCCTCATTTAGCTTGTTTATCTCAACTCCGTCTAGAAAAACCTTTCCGCTTGTAGGGTCGTCTAATAAGCCAAGAATGTGCAAAAGCGTGCTTTTTCCGCTTCCACTAGGGCCGAGGATGCTCACGAAATCATTTTTTTCTATGTTCAAGTCAATTTCATCAAGTGCGAAAATCTTCTCCTCACCCATATCATATATTTTTGATACGTTTTCCAGCCGTATGACGTCCTGTTTCATCCAATCATCTCTTTTAGGAACTCACGCATTAATGGAGGGAACATTTTCTTTCCATCACTGAGTTTCTTTTTTCCCTTTGCAGTAAGCGCATATATCTTTCTTACTCTCTTTCCTTGCTTCTTTTCTTTTTGAAAAATTAGATTTTCCTTGTACATTATATTAAGAAGAGGATAGAGTCTGCTAGCAGTTGCATGTTTCATACCTTCTTTGTTCAGTAGTTTGATCATTCCATACCCATGTAATTCTCTCTTGCTTATAAGCCAGAGGATAAAAAGATACATTTTTTTTAAGATATGTGACGGAACTATATTTAAATTTCTCATAATATATACAATTATGTATATATTTAAAAATAGACCTATATTCGGTATGCAACCAGTTGAATTAAAATTAGTGCTAATCCTTCTTCTTTTCTGCTTTCTTTAATTCTTTTGCAGCTTCAGCAAGATCTTTTTCTAATTCGTTGCATCCCCTTACAATAACTTCAGTTGGTTTCATCTGATAAAAACTTTCTACCTTGAATTTAAATTTGTTTTCACCAATAGCTTCATAAGTAACCAAACCAGCTTGGAATTTTGCATGCTTTGTGCCATAACCTAATTTTGCTTTTGCTTCAAAGCGTAATCTCTGATTTTCGTTTAATGTTAATAGCGGTATCTGCTCTCTTGCAACTGAAATCTCTTTATCATTGCTTTTTATATCTTTTGAATAGACAATTTTTGGGCCAGTTTCATCTAATGTAAATATTACTTCCACATCTTGGGGTAATTTTTCTGGTGTTGTTATTGGCATCATACCCAGGCGATGCGATAAGTATTCATCAAAAATCCAAGCTGTATTATCATAGAATACTACATTATCTATTGCTAGTATCGGTGTGCGCATCATTCCGTATCTACGAATTGCATTAGCAAATGTTATATTTATTCCTTCAATTGATAACTCAATTTTATTTGCTCTTTCCTTTTCAAGCGAGACTTTCAAAATATCACCATGCTCATTGCTCAAGGCTCACTGCCCATTGCCAATCTATACCCTTCTTCCTCTTCTTCCACCCTTTCTTTTCATGGAATCAGTAGGAACAGGTGTAACATCATCTATTTTGCCTATGCGTATGCCAGTTCTTGCCATTGTTCTAATAACTGCCTGTGCACCAGGCCCGGGTGTTTTTAATCCATTACCACCAGGAGCGCGAATGCGTACGTGAACATGAGTAATTCCCTTTTCTTTTAAGTTGCCAACAATTTTAAGAGTTGCCTGCATAGCTGCGTAAGGTTTTCCTTCTTCACGATCTGATTTTACCATCATACCGCCACTTGCCCATGCTAATGTTTCTGCACCGCTTAAATCTGTTGCTGTAATTATAGTGTCGTTTTTAGATGAGTATACATGAACAACTGCAAATCGTGGCTTTGCTCTTTTAAGCTCTGGTGGTTTTGGCGCTTGCGCTGGTGTTTCTTTTTGTTCAGTTTTTACCTCTGGTTTTTTTTCTTCAGTCATCTGTATCTACCTTTGTTTTCTAAGCTGCATTTTCCACTTTTGTTTCCTCTTTTTTCTCCTCTATTACCAGTGGTTTTTTACTTAAATCTATTGGTTTTGAATAAGATATTACTACCTCTTGTTCTTTATAAACTAAATAACTTGGAGCAGATACCTTTCTACCTCCAATAGCTATGAATCCATGTGTTATAAGTTGACGGCTTTGCGGCATTGTATGCGCTAATCCTTTTCTTAAAACTATTGTAGCCAATCTTCTTTCTAATATATGTTTTACAGTTAATGATAAGATATCATCTACAGCCGAATCTTTATCTAATATTCCGAGATTATTTAACTTTGTTAGTATTTTTATTTTGTCTTTTTCGCGTTCTTCTGCACTTAACGATAACAAGCGCCTTGCTTCACGTCTATATTTTTTTAGTTCTGCTGTTGCTATCCACAGCTCGCGCATGTTTTTTAATCCGTATTCTTTTTTAAGCGTAGTATCCTCTTTTAGTCTATCTGCTTCCCATAAGTGCTTTGGTCTTGAATATTTATTTCTAAGTTTTGGTGGGTCTCCCATAATATCACTTAATCTTATTTCTTCTCTGTTTTAGCAGCTGGTTTTTCAGCTGGCTTTGCAGCACCGCCTGCTGGTTTCGCTGCTCCTGCAGGTGCTGCTGCACCTGCTGCTGGGGCTGCTGCTCCTGGCGTTCCAGGTCTTCCAGTCGCCTCTTTCTGCGCTTGCTGCGCTGCAATAACTGCTTTTCTAAGAACACCAACTGTCATACCAGTTCTTCCACTGTTTCTTGTTCTCTGTCCTCTTACCTTTTGTCCGTAATAAAATCTATATCCTTTCCAGGTATAAAGTTTTTTCTCTCTTTCAACATCCTGTTTAGTATTAAATATAAGATCACTCATAATTATATGTTTGTTCGTTCCGTCTAGCATATCTGCCTGTCTATTTAGAAGGAACTTTGGTATGTGTTGATTTTGGATATTAAAAAGTATCCCATCTATTTTTTCAATATCCTGATCGCTTAACTCCCCTACTTCCTTATCTGGCGCGAGGCCTAATTTAGAATGAAGAATGTTTGCAGCTGACACGCTCAAGTTCTGGCCAATCCCTCGTACGTATGTGAGCGCCCTTCGCAATCTAATATTTCCTCTTATATCCTTTCCAGCAATTCTTACAATACCTTTAAACCCTGGTCTATCATCCATTTTTGGCATTGCCTGTGGCTTTTTGAATGGCTCTTTCTTTTTTTCAGTTTTTTCATGCGTTTCCTTTTTTTCTTCCTTCAATAAATCACCATTGCGCTTTTTAGGTAAAAAGCGCCCAAAAACTGTTTCTTTATTATACTCTAGTAACATTTTCTACTTCTATCTCGCTAACTCCAGATATAGATTTTATTTTTTCTTCAATGCTATCCATTCCGCCTTCCTTATCGCTCATTAGTAATACTGCCTTAAGCGCTTTTGCGCCAAAAGCAATTTCTTCTTCCCAAAATTTCTGTACTTTTACAATTTTTTCAATTGCTTTTTTTATACTTTCTATCTTCGAATGATCTTCTAGGAAAATTTTAATATCAAC
>JAGVWJ010000023.1 GCA_018304385.1 Microcaldota archaeon | reverse complement strand
ATAAGGAAAATGGCAACAACTGGTGAGTTTGATCCGCCAGAATTTTTATCTCGTTTTGCGCCATTGCATGATGAAAAACCTGCAACAGCACCATACCCTGTAGAAGAAAGACTAATTGTTGTACCTGGTCTCAAAGATCGAAGAATAATATCCCCTGATGATGTTGTTTTAACAACCCTGCTTGCGCCTTCTTTAGAGCTTTCTCAACCAACTATAATAGGTGAGCACTCGTATGGTGCAACAGTTGAAGAAGAGCATATTGCAGCTGCGCAAGCTGCTGAAAATTTAAAACTAGTTTTTGGAATTGGTGAAGGTGGTTGGTGCCCGAAGATAAGGCATCATAAAAGAATTATGGTTCAGGTTGCAAGTGGTGTTTTTGGAATTACTGCTGAGATTTTACAAGATGCAATCGCAATCTCAGTCAAAATGGCACAGATAGCAAAGGCAGGTGCTGGCGGCCATGTTAAGGCGCATAAAATAGAAGACTTAATGGCTGAAACAAGAGGCATGCCCAAAGGCATTGATTATATCTCAGATGCAAATCGTATATTCTCTGTTGAAGAGGTCAGACAAATTGTTCATTCTGTAAGAAAGGCATCTAAAGGAAAGCCTGTATTTATCAAATGCGCTGCAACGCATGATTTAGCTGCAACAGTTGCTGGTGCAATTGAAGCAGGTGCAGATGGAGTAATTATTGATGGTCGCGGTGGAGGAACAGGTGCAGCACCAATTATTTTAAGGAACAGACTTGGTATTCCAATTGAATTAGCAGTTGCATTAGCAGATACTATTAGAAGAGAAAAAGGAGCAGAAAATTTCAAGATTATTGCAGCAGGTCGTGTATATTTACCAGATAAAGCAATGAAGCTTACGCTGTTAGGTGCAGATGCCATTATGTCTGCAAGCGGTGTGTTAATTTCAACTGGTTGTTTGATGGTTCACCAATGCCATAAAAAATGTCCACCATTAGTCACAACTGCAAATAGACAACGTGATGGTTCGCAAATCAGGCTTGATCCAGAATGGGCTACACATGTTTTATCTAGCTACATGCGCACTTACGGTCAAGCGCTAGCAGCGTATGATGCTTACTTAGGTTTTGCAAAACATAGTGATGCAGTAGGTAGAAGAGATTTACTAAGAGGCATTGCATTAGATCCAGAATTAGCAGAATTACTTGGAGTAGAACGATTATCAGATCATACAGATATTGAAGCAGAAATTCGAGCGCTTTGGGCGCGTGACATTACTGATCCATTTTATCCGTGGCAACTAGATCATATAAGACATCTAAGAGAAACTGGTACAATTGAAATAGGGAGTATGGGAAGAACAAATGATTTAGACCAGCCTAATTCTTACTTAGATGCACTAATGATAGAAGGTAGGCACGTAGTTGGCCCTTCTTATGATGTATATCGAGATACTGTAGAAACAGTAACAAGCCTACCAGGCAATGTTCGTTTGGATATGCCAATGATGGTAACATTAACCTCCAAGACAGGCGCAATTGAAATTCTAAAAGCTGCAGCAAGCAGAAGAACAGCAGTTGTAATGCGCAGCGAGTTATTATCAGAATTAATAAGTGACCAAGCTACAAAAAAGGATGTTTTATCTAGATTAGAAAATGTTATTTTAAAAATTTCAGAAGCAGACCGAAAAGTAGAAAATATGGATATGCACGTATTGAGAAATGTTGCAGGTATAATAATTCCACACACATTAGCAGATCAGAAATTTGTTAGATATGTTAGAACTTATACTGATAGACCAGTTTATGCAAATGTTCCTGCAACAGGAAAAATAAAAGAAGATGTTATGGCTATTGCGAAAAGCGGAATAAGCGGCATAATCATTGAAGGCGAGATAGGTATAAGAAATTTTGAATTAGGTGCAGAGACAGCGTTGCCACTTGAATTAGCAGTGCCAATTGTAGATGAATTACTTAGTAACAAATCTCATCAGGGAAAAATATTACGATCAAAACTCGCAGTAATCGCACAGGGAAATGTAAGAACTCCAGATGACATTTACATGATGTGCGCTTTAGGATCAAATGCAGTAGTTAACACTAAATTACTAGATTTTGCTGGCGAGGCGGTAAGAGAAGATACAGAACAGCTTTTAGATGGTTACAAAGTAGAGACTCAGGTTCTTATGGGTGCAGGCGGGGTAAGCATGATTTCTAGTGTTATTGGTAATCGCGATTTACTACGCGCTGATGAAATGCCACTCAATGTTAGAGAATTAATGGGAGTTAATTTTATGGGGAAATAAATATGCCACGCTTACAATTTCAGAAAGATGGAAGTATTCGAAAAGATCCTTCAGCATGCGCGATATTTGGTGCTATTGCTATCCAAGGCGGCAAAGGCTTCGTAGCAGCAACGCAAGCTAAAGACGCAATAGAATTAGTGCGTGATGCCCGCGGAGGCACAATGGGCAATGGAATTCTTTTAAGTCATCCAGATAGTTTGCAAAATGGCAATGGTTATTACAATATTGAAGTTCTTGCAGAAGATCAAGATTTATTTGAAAGGGCTGCATATTTACTTGGTGCGTATCCAGATATTACGCGTGCAGGCCCATGGGAAAAACTTCACAACACAGAAGGCAGAGGCATATGGTGCGCTCCATTTGCTGCAGATGATTTAAGAATAACGCGCGCTGTTGTAGAATTAAATGGTCAGTTCTCTCCTGATCAGCTCAGACTGATTTCTTCAGGAAAACATGAAATACTAGTTAAGGATTTAGATTCATTAACAGATCTTTTTGTTAGATACCAATTAGCAAAAATTATGGCAAAGGCAATACTTGCGCATGCGAGATATCCAACTGGTGCATGGCCATTACCATCGCGTGCGCATCCGCATTGTTTTGGAAATGTTGGAATGGTCTTTAATGGAGATGTTAAGTCTTATATTGCGAACAGGCGCCGTGCAGAAGCAATAATCGCAGAACATTTATATCCTTTACTTGGAAGTGATGAAGCGCTTGAAAATTTTATTCCAATTATAAGAAGAAGTTGGGTAGGAAGCGATGCAGAAGTTATAGCTGCGCCATTTTATTTCTTATTAAGAGCAAGTCTATCTATTCCTTCAGTAGTTAGTACGCTTGTGCCTCCATTTGATAATACGTTGGCAACCTTACCTCGTGGAATGGAACGGGATCGCATGAGAAAATTATTAACTACTTATAGTGGCATGCAACTTGATGGCCCAGTGTCTTCTATTGTTTTAGTCACAACAGATAAAGATGTTCAAATGCTTGCATTTAGAGATAGAAATGAATTTCGTCCTTTGCGCATAATGTTTGACAGAGAAGATGGAATTGTTTATGCAGCCAGCGAGGACCGCCAACTAGAGATTGCATCAGGCAAAAGTGTACGCGATCCAAAGGTCGAATCATATTCTCTTGATTCCGGTCAGTTTCTTTGGGTTTCTTCAAGGGAGGGGATAATTGCCCCAGGAAGAACAAGGCGTACAGCAATTGTTGTACCTGCTCCACCCAAGCCTAATGGAAGATCTGTTTTCAATACAAGAGGAGAACCACATATGTTTGCTGGTGATAGAGATGATACAGATAAAGTATTAGATGGGCTTGCAGGAAACTGTACAGGTGCATATTCAATGGGCGATGAAAGTACATATGAAATATTTAGTTCTGCTCAGGCAAATGCATTTGAATCAAGCCGTGCACGAGGTGTAATAGTACATGGAAATGTTGATATGATGACTCCAAATGCTTTTCAAGGCGGGTTCTTTTATGTACGTGGAAGCGGAGATTCCCGTTTCGGCCAACAGCTTAGACATTCACAAAAACATGCGCAACCTCCGGTTGCATTAGCTGGCGAGCGCATTGGTACTTATGGTTTCAAAATGATTGCTGGCGGCATTGGCGCAGTGCTGGGTATTAGTGAGATTGGCCATGAAGAAGAGATGCAACCTTTAGTTGGTAGATTTTTAGCAACAGGGATGATGAGCGGAACAGTTTATGTACGTGGCAATGTTCCAAGGGAATATATTGGAAGATCTCCATCTGCGCGCAGGATAAAGGCAGAAATTAAAGAGCTGGCGCGTGAAGGATTAATAACAAGTTCACAAGCAGGCGTGCTATTTGAGAATGCGCTTGATTTGCAAGTTATTGAAGAAGAATTAGCTAATAATGAGCCTGCAAGAAGAAGGATTAGCGCACTTTTCTACCCACCACATCAAAAGCCATATGATGTTCAATTCAGAGAGTTGGATTCTTCTGATGCATTTTTACTAGGGAATATAACTAAATTCTGTGAGAGATTCGGACTCGAACCTTCTATTTTAGCTGCATTAGAATCATCTTCTTGGACTGTTGTTAGATTGAAAGAAGACGTAATTACCAGCCATTAGATTTAAATCAAACTACTAATAGAGTATCAACAACTAATCAGTTTTTATTTTTTTTGGACCATCTATTATTTATGGGTACAACTTTTCAAAGAGTAGCTAAAACAGGCTACACTATCGGGATGCTTGAAAATGATCTTAAGGCGTGTTTAAAAGGTGGTACAGGTATCACAAGGCCAGAACTAATTAGAAAAATTTTAAATAGCGATGAAGTAAAACAAGCATTAGGAGAGCTCAATAAATTGCTCAGATTGTACGAAATACTGCCAGAACGTTATGTTGCTAATCAGATTGAAAATTCAATTGGTGAGGGATACCAGGGTTTAGCATCTGCTATTCTTGTTAATGTATATGTACAGAATCGGAGCAAGTCAGGAAATTTTAATTTTGATAGACAAAAATTTGGAGAGTTAGTAAAAAAGCGTTTAGATTTGGACGCGCCGTTAGAATCTAATACAATAGAGTCCTTAGTTGACGCAGGTATCGATTTTGACAAGCTATTAAGTGGCGTTGGCATCTTAAGCAAAAAACCAACCGATGAGCAGAAAAAATTTTTTGCTGAATTTATTTCAATTATAGATAAATTAATTCAATCTGGTCGTGATAAAGATCGCGTTTTTTATAATTTTTCTTATGCTATTGAAGCTATTGGTATCGATAAAACAGTAGAGTTACATAAGAAATTAGGTATCGAATATTTCATGAGGTACTCAAAAAAGGTTCTTGAAGAAGTTTACGCAAACACACAAGTAGAATTGCCAACAAAAAAACCAGTATTACTAGTTACAGCTAACAAGAATGACCCTATAGGGGCATTTAGCGATCTGGGTGTAACGTTAGAAGATTTAACAAAACATTATCGTCTAATTATTACTGAAACTGATTCTGAAGATGGGTTTTATGATATTGTTCCGGCTATTGCAAATAAATATGGTGAGATAGATACACTTATAATTGCAGGACATGGGGCCCCAACATCAATTCTACTAGGTGAAAAGAGCGATAAGGGAAGACTTGATCTTACTGATGAGGATCATTTAGAAAGTTTAAAGTATTATTTTGGTCAACATTCTAAAGTTATCTTAGCTGCATGTTCTAGTGGGGTAGATGAGCGCTCTGTAGGGGCACTTATTTCCAGAGCATTAAACGTAGCCCTAATTGCACCTACTAAAAATGTGCAGGTTCCAAGCTACGATCTTGATCAAGAAGGTAGAATAGTTGATGTGAAGTACGAAGATGGGAGGTATGAAGAGGTTCATCATACTAGATACTCTGGAGGTGTCATCCCAAAAAAATTAAAAAAATCATAATAAAAATAATATAGAGAACCTGCCGTATAATTATCTTGGTAGTACCCTGATAACCTTTATAATTATTCTTTATTATACCTATTTATGAAACTAACAAATCAAAAACTAGGTAAATATATTTTATTAATGATAATCAGTATTCCACTTCTAGTCTTATTATATATATTTGGCCCAGCAGATCTTCCAATAATAAAAGAGGTTGTTGTTTGGTCACTTTTTATTGTTTTTATGCTTCTCTTGGCCTTTATTGGGGTTTATTTTATACTTAGATATAAAAAAGAAGATAAAGATAGATTGCAGAGAATGTTAGAGAACATAACTGCAGGTATTGTTGGTGCGGTACTTGTTACTTTCCTCGACAGTTTTAAGGGCTACACTATACTAATACCTAATTTATCATTTGAATCCCTATTTTTATTTTTTCTTGGCATAGGCTATCTCTTAGGAACATTTGTATTTGTTTTAGGAGTTTCTTTATTCCCAGTTTGGGTTCTTTTATCTTATATTGAAAAGGATTGATCTCTATGACAGATGGAAAACTACCGTTCAGTGCAAATGCTATAAAAAAGTTTGGGAATTTCTTCTTTCTTAATATAATGAAGCAATGGGTTGCAGGTGCTAATGCAGAAGATGCAATAGTATTGGCCAACAAATTTAAGAAAGCTAAACATTCTGATTCAATAATTAATCATTTAGGTGAGCACTATGTAGAAAAGGCAGTTGTTGATAAAACAGTGGAAGAGTACAAAAGTCTAATAAGTGGAATCTCAAAAAGCAGGGTAAAGGCTGCAGTCAGTATCAAGCCATCTCAATTTGGTTGTAATTGTAAAAATTGTGGCAAAAGTGCCGAGGTGTATTGCTTTAAGAAAATTAAAGAATTAGCAGAGTATGCAAAGCCAAAAGGGATTTTTATTTGGATTGACATGGAAAGCTCGCAAATAACTGATTTCACTATTGCCACCTATAAAAAACTTTTACCTGATTATAATAATCTTGGTTTATGTATACAAGCAAATCTGAAAAGAACTGCAAGGGACCTAAAAGATTTTATTAAATTAGCAGGGCAAGGTATTTCTCCAAAGCTTAGATTAGTTAAAGGAGCATACCCAGAATCGCCTGCTATTGCGTGCCAGACCGAAGAGGAAAAGCATGCAGCATTCAAAAAACTAATTGAAACCGCATTCAAAGAGAGCCCAAAGAACGTTGGCATTGCTGTTGCATCCTTTCATGAGCAGCGAGTACAAGAGGCACTGGCTCTGCAGAAAAAATATCCAAAAGATTTCTTTGAAATTCAAGTTCTTAAAGGCGTCATGCAAGAATTTGCAGAATCGCTTCGCGCAAAAGGTCTAAATGTAGTCGAATACATTCCTTATGGGAAAGATGCATTTGCGTATAGCGTTCGCAGGGCAATGAAAAATCCGAAATTTAAGAATTCTATTTTGTTCAAAACATTTTTTGATGTTTATAAGAAGTATTATACTTAATTTGGCCTTATAAAACCTTTAATTCTATCAGCTGCTTCTCTTGTTATGTCTGGTCTTTCTGCTAATACAGCCCTGAAAAATACCTCATCTGCAAGAGCACCATTGCCATTTCTTTTCATTAGCTTAAATCTATGACCAGGAATTACGTAAACACCAGTCGTCATAACCAGATCTAATGTAAATATCTCTGCAGGGTGCATTTCTTCTGGCGGTTTTCTTTTTTCTATATTCTCAAGTTGTGCAAGTAACTGTTCTCTTTTTTCCGCATTAGTCATTCTTTCTACATATCCTAATAATTTTTTCCATACTGCTCTCTTATATGCGGGTGTCCTCCATTTTTCTCCGCCTTCTTTAAGTGAAAATAGTGAGTAGAATGCGCATTCTACCTCTGTAATACCTGGAAAAGTAAGATTAACCCCTTCTATTTCACTTATGGTTGAAGAATTAGATGCTACTCTTTGGTGAACATCTTCTTTTACCTCACTAAGTTCTGCCTCTAAATCCGGGCTATTTCCAAAGGCCTTAATTAATGCGCCAAGTGATCCATTATTTATCCCAAGCGCATTTAACTCTTGAACGCGAACTGCCCTTATTAGATTTGATACACTCGCAATAGCACTGGATGGCGCATCAATTGCAAGCATTCCAGCACGCACACCTGGCAATAAATGCGCTTTAGAAAGGCTATGCAAATAAGCAACAGCATTTCTTCCAGTTGTCAGTTCTTTAAGTGCTTCTAGTGATAATGAACTGCTTGACCATGATAAAGGCATATAGATTATATCAAATGCAACTAGTATTATTTTTCCAGTGTTTACTAATACTTTATCAACAAGATCCAATATACCAGTTCCTTGTTTATTCCTGAGTATATCCTCTCTAATGCAAATTCCAACTGGATTATCATGTGTAACCAATACAACAAGCGCAGTCTTTTGATTTATTAGTTCTGATGCGCGTCTTAAATCTGGTTGTCCATCTGCAGTTCTTGGTATTTCTACTATTGAATCCAATCCTTTTCTGTTTATGCCCTCTGCACGCCATGTTGGATATCCAGGGGATATAACAACAATTTTTTCACCAGTGCGCCTTCCGCTAAACATTGCATTAAGCAGCCAGGGCATTGCACCGCTAATTCCGTTTGTTGGAAAAACCGCAGTAGGCGGAACGCCAAAAAACTGCCCTCCAGCCTCGCGCGCAGCAGTATATAGTGTTGGATTTAGATATGAGTTCTCACGATCAATAGTTCCATGCACCGCACCAATCAATGCATCCAACCTGCGGCCTGGAAAATAATTAGTTAGATCACCAGCACTAAAATCTAAAACAGTTATTCCATCAGGTGTTTTTTTATCTGTACACAGCTCTCTGACAAAAAATCCTGCAAGTGATGCACGAAGCGATTGCTCTGCAGATTGTTGGGCGCGTGAAGAAAAAGATATTGATCCGCTAGCTAATGACCTTTCTATTCTATCTTTAGCAATAGCAAATTCCCTTGCATTTCTAGGACTAGCTGTTCGTGTGGTATCTGGTCTAGTAGTTGCAATAGCATCTCCCATTTCTATCTCTCTAACTGACCGTTAATGAATTTAATATAAAAACGATAAAAGGTTTTATAAATAAATGTTTCTTTTCTGTGACGCTTCCTTATAAATCTTAGGCAACATCTCTATTCGTGCGATTAAATTACGCGAACTTACATAAAAAACAAAAGCCCTGCGATGTTGGTCGAGTTAATCTTCTATCTCCTTTTAAGCGATTTATGACTGCTGCATTATCATCCTTAGCCTTGCTTTATTCTTATCCATCCAATGGAGCGACAGATGTAAAACCTAAGCAAATAGAAGAAAAAACAGATGCTGATGGCGTTGATCTTGGTTTTGGTTTTTCTGGTATTCGTGGCTATGATAATAATGGTGATGGGGAAACAATAAATGTTGGTTTTGAGCAATATGCATTGAGGTTGCGTCTGCCATTATTTGAATGGTTAGAAACAGTTACGCAGGCAGGTTTGCAAGATGGACATTTGCGTTATAATGATCCCAAACTGCAAACTGGCATTGAACTTAATTTAGAACTAGAATCTGACCTTACTGCATTTGTTTCAGAAGATATATCGTTTATTATCTCACGTAAATCTTCTCGGTTCTCTTTAGAATATTTTGGTCGTTTCGAGATAATTAGGCCAGGGGCTATAAGCGCAGAATCTATAACCCTAGACAGTTCTAATAGTTCATTAGATGTTACTAATCTTGCAAATACGGGCATTAGAAGCGCAAAATATTTTGACTATCGCGCAGATACAGGTCTATCTCTAAGATTCAAATCAGATTGGTTCAGAGCACGCTTAAGGTTGGCGTATACCTTTTTCCACGTTGATCTAAAATTAAAATATAATAAAAGAGGGGAGGACCTGATGAATGATTTTAATATTACGGATGAGCAATTAAGACAAGGAAAATTCGAGTGGGATAAACATGGAGGCTATCTTCAACCATCTCTTGGTTTCGTATGGAGATGGCTAGTAATTAATGCTGAAGGCGCCTTATTTAAAGTTGATGGTACTCTCATCTACCAATTGGGGGGTAATGCTGGCTACCGATTCGATAACCCACTGCTGTGATGACTGAATGCCATCGTTGTCATTCTTCTGTTCTCTATATGGACGTGGTCTAATGTTTTCCTCAGGCCACGTCGGCCGTCCTAGAGCACACGCCAACCGTTCGATTTAATTAATATCTCCTATGACTGCTTCTCTGATATTTGCTACTAGTATAAGTTTTATGATAATCGTTTGTTTTTCTGTAATCTTTAGTATTATCTCTTGTGGAATTAGTTCTTCCTCTTCCACTTGTTCTCCTAACAAATGGCTCAGAATCTATGAAGGTTATAGCCTTACCTGCTTTTCCCATTCTACCAGTTCTTCCGATTCTGTGCGTATGTGTATCTTTATCATTGGCTTGATCATAATTAATTATATGAGAAACCTCTTCTATATGCAATCCTCTTGCTGCAACATCTGTTGCTACAAGAACACGAAATCTTCCTTCTCGGAAGTCTCGCATTATGCGTTCGCGCTTTTGCTGTCGCATATCACCATGTAGATAATTGGCGCTCATTCTGTATTCATATAACTTTCTACCTACATATTCTGCTGCTCTTTTAGTAGCTACAAAAACAATCACTCTGGATACTGCTTCTTGATGTAATATTTCTCTAAGTTTTGAGAACTTTTCGCTGCGATCTAGTTTTATAAATTGCTCATCTATTGTTTGTACCTTTTCTGCAGGACCTACTTCTAACACGATTGGTTCACGCATAAAGTTATTTGCTATGTTCTTTATACTTTGATCTATTGTAGCTGAGAAAAGCATGATCTGCCTTTCCAAATTAATATTATCAAGAACGGTTGTAATATCTTCCTGGAATCCCATATCCAGCATTCTGTCTGCTTCATCAAGTACAATCAGATTAAATAAGGACAGATCAACTGTTTTTCTTCTGAAATGATCTAATAAACGTCCGGGTGTTGCAACAATAATTTCATATCCTCTGGATATTACTTGCAACTGTCTTTCAATATCCTCGCCTCCATATAGAACAAATATTCTTATCCTATGGTTGCTGGCTAATGCGCGTAGCTCTTTGGTTAACTGTATTGCGAGCTCGCGTGTAGGTGCAAGAACTAGCGCCTTTTTATTGCGGTCATTAAGTATTTTTTCTATTAACCCTACCCCAAAGGCAGCTGTTTTTCCAGTACCGGTTTGGCTTCTTACTATTACTTCTTTTCCCTGCAAAATCAAGGGGATTGTCTTTTCTTGCACTTCTGTTGCTTCTATATAATTCATTCCTGTTAAAGCATCAACAGTCCTACTACTAATCTTCATTTCACTAAATTTCATATTATTCACTCTCGTTTTAATCCGATTTTTCTGTAACTAACTGAGAGTGTTTTCTACAATCGTTATTTCCGGGAGGAAAACACTAAATCTAAATACAAAAAAATCAGATACTTCTTTTTGTTGTAATTTACTTATAAACAAGGTTTGTCAACATTAAAACATGTTGACAAAATTTGACACAATAATATTGTGTCAAAGGTTATATTTAAACCTTTGCTTAAACACATTTTGACAAACCTATCGTTTGCTTTGAATACTAAAATAATAAAAAAATAAAAGAAAGAATTTACAAAATTCCTATCTACCTATCTATAACTAATTAATAGCTATGATCTAGGAGCATTAGAACTTCTTATGTTTTTTATAACATTCCCTACAGTATACCGGTCTTCCTTCTTTTGGTTGGAACGGTACCTGACAGGCTTGACCGCAGTCGCTGCATGTTGCGTCGTGCATTTGACGATCGCCACCAAAGCCGCCACCGCCTCTACCTTCATATCCCATTTACTTTACACCTACTTTTTATATTTATTCTTCTATATAGAAATCAAACGAATTTCCTACTTCTTATTCAGAATTAGAATATTACGCTTTCATGTACCTACATAAAAGTAATTTATATTACTACAAAAGGGGTATTTAAACCTTTGCCTAAACGCATTTAGGCAAAATTTGTCACGATTTTTCTGCCCTCGTGACAAACCTTTGCTTTTTATAAGTTTTGCATCTAAAATCACTGAAAATGCAACTTTAGGAGCAGCTAAAAAACATTCTTTTAACGATAAGGATAAAAAGGTTGAAGAAAAAGATAAACCTATGCTAAGAAGACGATCTACTAGAGGGTCAAGAAAAACTAATAGAGCGACAAAGAACAAAGTTCCATCTGAGAGATCAATTAAACGTTCTACAAAATGGCTTAGGAGATCTTATGGCTGACAAAAAATAAACCCAATTGGTATTTCAATTTTAGAGATGATGCTTTACAACTATGTTTTTCCGAAAAGTTGCGCTAAAAGGGCTCGACTACCTAACACGGTCTGTCTAGAATAATAAAAAATGTTTTAATTTGCTAGGCAAACTGTGTTACCAAGCGCTAGTAAATACGCCCGCAATTCTTAGCTTTTGATTACTCTGATCAACAACCAGTAACCTATCTCCTTTTTGATACGCAATTGGGGTATCTAATACTAATTCATTATCAGAAACCTTTCCTTCCACGAATTGATAGTTATGGTAGACATATATTTTGTGCCCCAGATCATCTTTAAAAAAAGGACTCTGTATGAACTTTCCTCTGACCATAGTCGTAACATCAAATGTATTCCTGAGAGGCACTAATATACCGCGCTCTATTAAATCGCCTTTATATACGATATTAAATCTGTCACCCACACCTGCAAAGTCGCTGTCTTTATCATTTAATTTAACACTTCTTACGGTTACTTCTTTTTTATCTGGCAATATGAAAAACGATTCTTCTTTTTTTAATTTTCCTGATTTAACTATCCCGTGCGCAACATGCCCAACCTCAGGTACACTTTGAGAGTTATCTATTAACGCGAGCAATTCTTCCTCGTTCTGCGTTGCATTTAATTCCAGAACTTTCGCTTTTGCAACATTTATATCGTTTGTTTTTTCGTATTTTTCTAGTGCAGTCCCACCTATTGGCAGATTAAGCGATGTCACTAATACTCCCTTATCTTTTCGTAATAGATCTAATGCAACGATTAGCTCACCAACATGAGGTGTAAGCTGATCAACAATAAGCACTACAAAATCCGCTATTGCGAGAGAATGCAATAATGATTGAATTTTATCTGGAAATAGTGTTGGTTCTACGACAACGCGTCCATTTGCATTATAAAAAGAAATACCATCGCTAGCAGTTGCGCTGCCAAATAAGCTGCAGAACTGCGTACGCACTTCAGGTTTATCAGATAAGACAGAAACAAACATATTACTCGGCCTTCAGCCTTGGGCCATGTGCCATGAGCCACGTTTGCTCATTGCTCAAGGCTCACTGCGCATAGTTATTCTATTGGCTTATCCTTTTAAACCTTTTTTACGAAATGTCTACAAGGTGATTCTAATGGGAGAAGACAAATTAGCAGATGGTTATTTTGCATTTCATCGAGCTGCGTACGAACCAGGTTTGTTAGATAAGAAAACAAAAGAACTTATTGCATTGGCAGTTGCAGCAGCCTTAAGATGTGAAAAATGCATTGATTCACATTCACAAAAATCGCGTGTAGCTGGCGCAACTCCAGATGAAATGAAAGAAGCGATATATGTAGCTGCTAGTGTTTGCGCTGGTGCAGCCCTTACTTATGGAAGTAAGACTTGGAAAGAAGAGAAGAAAGAGTAATTGATTCTGATGCCTAATGCCAGAATAAAAATATGCCCCAAATGTAAAAAAATAGTAGAGGCTAAACACCATCTTAATCCTGGTTATGTTGGTTTTTTAGAGTCTGTGCCCATCTGGATAGAGCACCCATGCGGTTATAAGGGATTGCCAATTTCAGTTAGCAAAGAAGATTTCTTGAAATTAAATAAGAAGAAATAAGTTGGATGCAGAACATGAGATTAGACGATATGTTTTTTTGGATTTCCTCCTTGCTAGTGGTTGTTCTATCGTATTACATAGCAGAAATTGATCCATTAGTTCAAACATTCTTTGGGGGATATTATGGCTTTATCATTGGTTCTTTTGTCTATGTAAATCCCGCCTTTGTTGTTCTATTGTTAATGGTGCTATATAAAATTTTTGGAATTAAGTATCTAGACCTTTACATACAAGTTTTTGTAAATACTAATCTAATTTGGTTTGCAGTACTCCCGGCATTATATCTGAATAAATTCTATGATATCAAGGCAATAATAATCGGATTTTGTTTTTTAGCTACATTCTTAGCTCCTATTTTAAATGATAAAATTAGGGCAAGATTAAGGAAAAAGAATATAAATAAGTTCCTTAATATATAATTATTAGAATTGCCATAGGGGGAGGTTTGGTTAAATGGGATTATCTTTTCCGAGTACAGGTAACTTGAATCTAAGAATAATGTTAACCAGCATTTTAATTTTTGGAACTATCGCAGCAATTATGGGTATGGTCCTTTATTCAAGCGGCATTAGCGGCACAAATGCAGTTTTTATGTGGTTATTATTCTCAATATTAATGCTCGGTATTCAATGGTATCTAGGCCCATCGATAATTAAATGGGCTACTGGTGCAAAAGAACTTTCTATCGAGCATGCGCCAGAGATCCATCAGATGATTGAACACTTTGCACGTATTGCAAATATCCCAAAACCAAAACTTTATGTTGTAAATAATCCCACACCTAATGCATTTGCATTTGGCAGAACACAAAGCGATGCAGGCATTGCAATTCACGTTGGCTTACTTAAGATACTAAATAAAGAAGAAGTAGAAGGCGTACTTGCACATGAAATGGGGCATATCAAGCACAGGGATGTTGTAGTAATGACAGTTGCAAGTGTTATACCAGTTATTTTATATTATGCAGTAATTTTATTTGGCGGTAGAGATGATCGAAGAGGTGGAAATTTCTTTTTAGTATGGATAGGTGCATTTATCGCACAGTTTTTAGGACAGTTACTCGTAATGTGGGTATCTAGATCAAGAGAGTATTATGCAGATGTATTTGCTGCACACGCAACACGTAAACCATTGCATTTAATGACTGCTTTAGCGAAAATTAGCTATGTTTCTGCGCATTCAAAAGGGAATGCAGAAGGAATGGTTAAGGCATTTTACTTCTCCAATGCTTCGGCAAGCGAGGCTTCTTTTGCTAGCGAAATTGTTAATCTAATTAGTGCAGGTAATGAGAAAGATATTGCAAGTGCAATAGCAAATGAGAAGAAAAAAGGCGGATTTGAACTGATTATGACGCATCCGCTTACTTATAAGAGATTAGATGCCTTATTGAAAATTAAGAAGGAGATTGGAGCTTAATCAAAGAATGCTCTGGTAGTAATCTCTATTTTATTCTCTTTTGCATATTCTTTTGCTTCCTTTTCACTTTTAAATGTCTTCACTATTTTATATCCGTACCATTTTGGAGCGTTCCAAGTGCCTAAGTTTAGACTCACTCCAGGTATGATGTCTAATAATGCGTAATCCTTTTTTTCTCCTTTCATTATCTGATCTCCTTTTTTGATGACAGAAGGTACCTTTGTGATTATCTGCATATTAACTTACTGTTATTAGTGGTTTATATAATTTACCATTCCTTCTTTTTTTAACATTTCAATCTTTTTCTTAGTTCCATGTGCAAACCCCCCAACCGATCCGTCACTTTTTATTACTCGATGGCAAGGCACACGCATTGTTTCCAGTTTCGAGTTTCCCGTTTTGGAGATATAAGAATAAGGATTTTTATTTAATGCATTACCAACAGCTCGCACAGCCTTTGGTTTACCTATTGCTTTAGCAATTTGTGTATAAGTAGATACTTTACCTCTAGGGATTTTTGCGCATGCGCGCCAGACTTCTAATTGAAATTTTGTAGGTTTCATATCCTTATATTTGAAACAAACCTTTATAAATTTAACATATTGTATAATTATACAGGTGGTTAAATGATCGATATACATACACGCGCTAGGAGAGTAGGTAATTCTTGGGCTATACTTATACCAAAAGAGAAAGCAGATGAACTAAAGATTAATGAGAATAAGATGCTTCATGTAGACATTATGGTAATTCCTGAGCTAAAAGAACTTAAGGGTACTTTTAAAACAAAAAAGTCTATGTTAGAGTTAATGAGGGAAATAGACGAGGGGTGGGATTAATGTATTTTTTAGATACTTGTATTATGATTGGTTATTTTGAAAATGATCCAAAATATGTAAATATTGTAGAAAGCGGTAAACCGTTTTTCGTTACTAAATTTCAACTAATGGAACTATACTACATATCACTTAGAGAGCATAATGAAGAACAGGCTGAAAAATATTATGAAGTATTCGCACATTATGAGGTTGTTGTGCCGGAAAAAACTTTGAAAAATGCAATGAAGAAAAGATTAGAACTTTATGGAAAAAAAGTAACTGGAAAGGCCTTTAACGTATCTTACGTAGATGCTATAGGGTATCAATATGCCTTAGAAAATAACCTAAAATTTGTTACATGCGATCCAGCTTTTGAAAAATTGTCTGGTGTTGAATATTTGCCAGAAAAATAATTTGGTGATTATCTAGATTTCATTAATTATTTCTCGTCTCCTTTTTTCAGGGATTTTATTTATTATCTTTTTCTGATCGTGGTCATAATACCCTAACCCAACAATATGCCAACCGTATTTAACAATAATATATTTATTTTTAATTCCCAGATCCATCTTCAAATCCTTTCCATTGGCGAATTCTTTGGCTTCTTTTTCTTTTACTCTAACAACGTTTTTCTTAGCCAAATATCCAAAATTCTGAATAAATGAATTTGTTGGATTAAAACCAGCGTCACACGCTGCGTAACCTAGTTCGCCATTTATTTTGCTTTTAATGAGTTCATTCTTCCCTACTCTGACTCCTCGAACATAAAATAAGCTAACCTCTGGCGGTAATTGCATTTCGAAATGATTCTTTATATATCGCTTAAAGTTTTCTTCTCTTTTTCCTAAGCCCATATCAATCTCCTTTCCCTATTTTAGCAATAAAAAATCCCTCACTCTGCAGATGCTGTGGATAAATCCTATAACATTTTCTGAATTCGTTTCCATACTCGCTTAAACCAGAATCGTGCGGAATATCCAGTTTAATATCTAATAATTTTGCACTTTGAACATTTTGTAATAGATTACTTACTACTTCCTCGTTCTCTTCCTTTGCGTAAGTACAGGTAGAATAAATCAATTCTCCACCTGGTTTTAATGCATCAAAAGCGCTAAATAGCATCCTTTTTTGTAGTGTAGATATTTTCTTGGAGTGATCCAAGGTCCAACGATTTAATGCACCTTCTCCACTACCAAGAGCTGTACATGGTGCATCCAAAAGTACTTTATCAAATCTTTCTCGCCAATTTAATCTACTCCCATCTCTGATAGTTGTAATACAATTGAGTATATTTAATCGATTAATTGTTGAATAAAGTGCAGATATTTTCTCTTTCTTTAAGTCGTTTCCAACTAATAATCTATTATTTTGCATTAATGCAGCAATATGCGAGAACTTAGAACCAGGCGCAGCTGCAACGTCAAGAATTATGTTATCTGATTTTGGACCAAGGACTAAGGATACTAAAATTGAACTTAAACTCTGGGGGTAGATATAACCTAGAAAATACTCCCATGTTTTACCTATAGCATAATTTTCTTCTTCTTTAAGTTCAAATGCTTCTGTGCAATATTTGCTTTGATCGCACTTTAATTTGGTTATCTCAAGAAATTTTTCAACAGGGGTTTTAATTGTATTAACTCGAAAAAATTCCTTTTGATTATAAAATGCTTCTAGGCATCTATCTGCATCAGTATAACTAGCTAACCATTCTTTAAATTCGTTTAATTCCATAGTAAAAATCTGTGTGAAAGGGTTTAAGAAGTTTTTATAAATATTACCTGTTAGAATAATTCACTTTTTCTTATAAAAAAGGGGTGGATAAATATGACATATAAATTACCGGAATTAGGCTATGCCTACGATGCATTAGAGCCATATATAGATGCAAAAACTATGGAAATACATCATACTAAGCATCATCAAACATATGTAAATAAGCTAAATGAAGCACTTGATAAACATTCAGAATTACATAATAAAAATCTTGAAGATTTGTTGCGCAATCTAAGTAGCGCGCCAGAAGATATTCACAATGCTGTAAAAAATCACGGTGGCGGACATATAAATCATTCATTTTTTTGGCCACTTTTAAAGAAAGATGCTGGTTTACCAAATGGAGAGATTGCAGAGTTATTAAATAAAACATTTGGGGGCTACGATCAGTTCAAAGAGAAATTTAGCAACGCTGCTGCTAGCGTTTTTGGAAGCGGATGGGCTTGGCTTGTTTTAAATAATGCTACGCTCGAAATTGTTACTACTCCTAATCAAGATAGTCCACTAAGTCAAGGCAAAAAACCAATTTTAGGGATAGATGTGTGGGAGCATGCATATTATTTAAAATATCAAAACCGCAGACCTGAATATATATCGGCATTTTTTAGCGTTATAAACTGGGAACAGGTTGCTAAGAATTATAAATAATTACCTTTGTTTCCACAAGAATAATCTAGTGTATATAACACCAAATAAGCCAGTTACTAAATGCGTTTCATGATCAGTTGTAGTATCTCCTATTGCGAATGCAATAATTTCAAATACGTAAAATATTATTACTAAGTACTTAATTTTTATTGGTATAAAAAATACATTTACTTTAGTTTCTGGCATTAATAATCCTGCTGAAGCAAGAAGCGGAGAAACCGCGCCGCTCGAACCCAACCCTAATATCACGGTTGAATAGTTTAATTTATAGAATGCCCATTGTCTTATGTAACCTATAATACCGCCAATAAAAAATATCTTCAATAGGTCTATTTTTTTTATTTTCGTTTCTAGTGCATTCCCTATTAGGTAGAGGCTATATGTATTAGCAAATAAGTGGATAATATGTGCATGAAGAAAAATAGCAGTTACAAGGCGCCATGGCTCAGTAAATGTGCGCAGTACCGAGAATGTTAGTGTATTAGCGTAGTCTTGGGATATTTGCTGAATTGCAAAAGAAATAACTAATATGATAATAATTGTATTCGATAGAGATAATGAGAACATGTTTAGAATTCAAAAGTAATATCTTTTAAATGTAATCGACGTCATACTTTTATGAAAAAACTAGAAACTGCAACGTTCGGTGCAGGTTGTTTTTGGGGAGTAGAAGAATTATTTAGGCAAATAAAAGGCGTTAAAGAAACAGTTGTTGGCTACACTGGTGGGAGTGCAAAAAACCCAACTTATGAGGAAGTGTGCACTGGTAAAACAGGCCATGTTGAGGCAATACAAATAAAATTCGACCCTAAAGAAACCAGCTACGATAAATTACTTGATGTATTTTGGATAGCACATCATCCTTCGCAAGCAGATGGACAAGGAAACGATATAGGAACGCAATATTATGCAGCAATATTCTATCATACATCTGAACAGAAAAAGGTTGCAGAAAAATCAAAAGAGGAAATAAATAAAAAACTCGGTGGCCAAGTCGCTACTACGATTCAACCTGCAAAAGAATTCTATAAAGCAGAAGAGTATCATCAGAAATATCTAGAAAAACGTGGAGGTATGGGATATTGTCATATAAATGTGAAGGAGATATTAAGTAGTATAACTCACAAATAATCTCTCAGCAGAAGTAATATTATAGATATATCTTAGAAAAGATAAAATGATATTAGAAAATGAATTTAACATGCCTATGAGTATATAGAAAAGATTAAATATAGACGATAATAATAATTAGGTAAGCGGTAAATCTAAAGATTTACTAAAACAAATGAATAAGGTGTATAAAATATGGGATATGAAGATAGAGGCGGTGGCGGCGATCGACCAATGTACGACGCAACATGCGCAAAATGTGGGCAAGCATGCCAGGTACCTTTCAAACCAACGGAAGGAAGACCAGTATACTGCAAAAATTGTTATAAACCAAAACCAAGATACTGATTCTATTCATTTAGATGATGGATTCTTTTTTTTCTTATTTTTTTATTTTATTTGTTCTAATTTTATGATTGCGATAGAAAAGCATAAATATTTAATAGTCAGATTTTCATTGTTGATAAAATATTAGAAAGAAAGATAACAAAGTTTACGTTGATCAGCTATTCGAAGAGATCATGAAAAGAGAAAAGACTGTTTTGAAAGAGCTAGTTTATAAGTAATTGTTAGAATTCCTAATAATATCTTAGAAACAAGACCCAAAACCCTGAACTGGAGACAGACTTAGGGGCGAGAGGCCAGGTATGTGGGGAGGAAAAGAAAGAAATTATTCGGTTGAAGGAAAGAATTTAGGGGTAAACGATTAAAGCTGGGTGGTGTTATGAAGAACAAAATATGCCCAAAATGCAAAAAAGAACTTGAGGAAGTTGGTTTTGCAGAATTTATGAATATTAAAACAAAAGAAACAACTTGTGAAAACTTATATTTTTGTAAATCCTGTGATAACAGGTATAAAGAATCTGAACTAAAAGAATAATTTAAGAATTTCTAAAAGGATTTGAGGAAACGGGTCTTTCACTCGTGATTGCGGGGCAAGAGGCTAGGTGCGCGTATGCGAGGGATGAAAATATTTAGATAGATATTTAAAGAAAGAAGCGCAAGATAATTTGAAAATTGCTGTGTGGTTAATATGGGTTTCTTAGAATATTATAAAGAAATAAAGTTTTCAGAAAGTGAATTTACTAGATTTGAAAAAGAACTAAAAGAGAGATACTATTCAGTTGAACGGCAAAGGTATAAAGGTGAAAATTATATTGTAGTTAAAAAATTAGAAAGTGGCCGCCTACTAAATTACTTAAGATTAGCTCTCTATGGAATAAAAATTGAAAAAAGCAACGGATTCTATTATTTAACTTTCCACCATATTAGAACTGGGTATTTAATTTTTGGAACACTCGTCTCTATTACAGGTATTCTGTCGGCTGTATTTTGGACTAGTTATAGTAATATTTTAGGTGCTATTTCGATTATTGGCGCTATTTTATCAGTATATGCGATACTAATAGGAAGCCAATTCTTTTGGACCGACTCTTCGCGCAAGAAAATTCACGATGAGTTAATTGACTTAGTAAAGGAGACAAAATAACATCTTCACAGTAAACCCTAAGTAAATTTATACCATAATGATATACTCAAAATACCCCAAAACTAGCCAATTCCAATCTTTTAACCTATTTGCACCGCTTAACCTTGCTTTCAGTGCACAAAAAGGCCAATCAATACTGTAATGGTAAACCGATAGATGAAAATGGTGTTAGGGTAACTAGGTTTGGTTTACCGTAATGGTAAATGACGCATGCATTTGGTTTACTATGGTGCGGTTTAGAATAAATACTTTATATGTGCCTTACCCAAACTAGATCATGTCCTTGCATCTCTTCTCTAAACCCAGACCCTAAAAATCTATTTGCTTCATTTGGATATGGATAAGTATTTGTTAACCTATATCTTCCATAAACTGATTTGGCGATATCTGCAAATAGATCCAACACAAATCTTGTTAGTTCAAGATCTTCTCCATAGGTTCTAAAAGCACCCTCGGAACTAAACCCCCTTCTTGGTTCAAGTGGATCATAATCTCTTATATGCAGATCATTTTCTCTTACTCGGAAGCACAAGTATCCGAAATTTATTTCTATGCCCTCTGAAGTTAATTCATTAAGATAAAGATATTTTGTTTGACGATCAGAATGCAATAATCTTATAGCTATTAATATATTTGGCATGCTTTCACAAACTAATAACCCGTGCACATCTTCTGTAATTGTTGGTTTGAGTTCATCCGGTATCTCCCTAAAATATCTTCTTACAACAAACGTTCTTCCTGCAGATTCTATAATGCCTTCAGATATAGGTAATTTTCCAGTTGTTAGTAATAAAGGGGTAAATCTACCTTTTTTCTGCGAGGGATTTGGCACTGCGATGTATTTGACCATATACTAATTGTATATTTCATCTATTTAAACATAACGTTTTTTACCTTATTTAGCAACTTATTAATATTTTCATTTACTTTGAATTTCACTTAACTTAGTATCTAAAACAGCAAGCTCCTGTTCGTATTTATCGATTCTAAGAATATCAGGATCATGTTTCTCTTTTTCTCTAGCTAGCTTTAACATTACTTCTGCTCGTTTTACTTCAATGTGCCATATCTTATCTTTTAATTCTTCTTCCTTTGTTTTGGGTTTCCCTTTGAAAAAACTGAAAAAATATTCTAAAAGGTTCATTTATACACCTTATTCTTACTATATCTTAGAAATTCTAAGATATTTCTATTTTATCTCATTTTTAAATGGGTTTATAACTTTTAGCCATGGGATCTTCTGAAAATCCTTTTCATTCTCGGTAATAATCGTATCAATACCATTTTCATGCATAGTAGCTGTAAGTAACGCATCATAAAAATGAATACCGGTTGCCCTAGAAATTCTGTTTGCTTCCCTGATTGTTTCTAAATTAAAAAAGATCAAACTAAAAGTAGATTGATAACTTGTTATAATCTCATTAATAGAAGAATCGCTTAGCTTACTTTTTTTAATCATATTATTTGAAAATTCATTTATATTTTGGATACTAATCGTTAAAATATCTCCTTGTGTTTTTATTCTTTCTAGAGCTAGGATAACCATGTCGTGTTTCTCTTTTTCATCATTGGTTTCTGAATATATCAAAATGTTAGTGTCAATAAGTAAATGGTTACCGTTCATACAACTCATCTCTTGAAGAATACGCCTTTCCTTCTCTATTTAAAATTCCTAATTTTTTAGCATGCTTCATTCGTTCTATCATTCTCTTAAAGGAGGCTTCTTTTTCGTGTTTTTGTTTAAATTCTTCGATATAGTGAGAGACTGTAATCCATATAAACTCACTCAATGATCCTTTCTTCCCCCCCGAGATCTCTTGTGCATAGTGTCGTATTGTATTTTCTTTTTCTTCATCTACTGAAATCATGATGTTTCCCATATTAATCACATTTATAGATATCTATAGAAATATTTATATATCTATTTATCTAAAACTGTTCATGGCTGACAATTTAATCTCCGAGCTCGAAAAACGCGTCCAAAATAAGCTAATTTCTAAGGCGGTTAAAGGCGATCTTGCAATATACTGTTATACACCTAAATGCGTTTATGATAAAAAATGGGATAAATATACGAAAATGGCACGCGGACTAGTTGTTAATCTAAAAACAGGAGAAATAGTCGCAAGGCCATTCCCCAAATTCTTCAATTTAAATGAAACTGAAGAGACCAAGCTCGAAAACCTACCTATGAAAGAGCCAGAAATCACAGAAAAATTAGATGGGTCGTTAGGTATTTTCTATTATGATAAAGACGAATATTTTGTTACTACTAAAGGAACGTTCTATTCCGAGCAAGGTGCATGGGCAACAATCTATTTTCGAGAGCGTTTTTCTAATCTAAAAATTCCAGAAGGGTTGACCCTACTGTTCGAAATTATTTATCCAGAAAATCGCATTGTTATCGATTATAAAGGACAAAAAGAGCTTTTTCTAATAGGCACAATCGATATAAAAACAGGTAAGGATTATGACTATAGCGAGCTTCAAGAGATTGCAAAACTGTACGGATTTAAGATCGTTCCAAAAAAGCCATTGACAATAAAGCAGATTCGCGAAACAATAGATACGCTTCCAGCAAATGAAGAAGGATTTGTTGCCAGATATTCTAATGGTTTAAGGATTAAAATTAAAGGAGAAGAGTATCTGAAGATACACCGTATTCTATCGAATCTATCGCTTATTAGCATTTGGGAGATTCTTAGGGATAACAAATTCAACAAAGAATTTATTGAAAAAATACCAGAGGAATTTAGAGGGTGGACAGAAAAAACAGCAGGGATTTTAATAAAGACAAAAGAACGAATCGAAAATGAAGTAAAAGAATTGTATAAAAAGCGACCTAAAGCTAAAGAGCGCAAGGAATTTGCACTATGGGTTCAGAAGCAAGAGAAATCATATCATGGATTGCTATTCACAATGCATGACAGAGATAAAGAAAAAATGACTGATTTTATATTCAAAATGATTCGACCAAATAGCAACCGTTATCAACCAATTCATAATGTAGCACCAGAAGACAAGGGAGAAGAAAGATTGGAAAGAATAAGGGATGAAAACTTATAGTATTAGTGGTTTCGAGGCTGACCGCTTAGTTAAAAATAAAACTGGACTTACATTTGCAAGTAGTAAACATTACATCCCCTGTAAGCGTGGTTTCTAGCTCGAAAACTGACTCTACCTTGTGCTCGCATTTTGGTTTTAGTTTACGCCATATTTTCTTTGGATCAGATTTTATGTGTTTTATTTCCATGGGAGGCACCTTGCCACATATTATCTGTGGTAATAAATATATGTAGAAGGTTATATATAAATGTTTCGGAAACACAAAATTAGAACTACTTTTTCTTAGATTTTGTTGGTTTAGCTTTTCCCTGTGGTTTCTCACATAACCCACAAATAAATACTTTGTTCTCAGTTATTCCTTTTCGCTCAGAAATCTTCTTGAGGCCAATAAATTGGGTCTCGACCAGTTGGCCTTTCTCCTCTAGCAGGGAGATAAATATCTTTTTCTTACACTTAGAACATGTCTTTATCTCGTGTTTTATCATGCTAAGCTATTACTAATAAGCTATTTAAATCTAATGAAAAATAGAAAGAAAAGCGTATAGATTAAGCTACAACGCCCAATACTAATACTGCATAAACTGCTGCAACAACTACAACACCTACTGCAGCAACCTCATGCAAACAAACATTCTTTTTCTTGCATTTCTTTGTCAATTTACACAACATTGATAACCACCTCTAAGTATTTAATATATGTTATAGTATATGGATGGATAAGCTTTTAAAGGTTATGTTTTAGTGGATTAAAATGGAAAGGTATTTAAATAAGAATTGTGTTAATAAAGGTATGACTCATGTAATAGCTAGTGCAACCGATAAACGTGCTTATATCCACCTTGCAGGTAGACACCCATTTCCACTTAATCCTAGATTTTTTGGTCAAACATTTGTTATTGGTGATCTTACTAGTGCTACTCGTTTTGTTTCCCCACAAGAAAACAGAAAAAATTTTGTAGTATTCCAAAATATGACCCCAAGAGAGGAACCATTAATGAGTGACAAAATTAAGCGAATGGCAATGGAACAATTTAACACATCTGTCATAACAACTCGTAAATCTGATGCTAACTCAACATTATTTGCCTTGGCTAGTGGATTAATTACAGGGGGGTATCACCCAGTTATAGTTCTTCATTATCCATTAACTCCAAATGCAACTGCAGCACATTATGTCAGAAAACAATTAGAGGTTGCCGGCCTAGATAAAATGGCTACTGTTCTCTTATATATTCACGTATTATCTACAGATACTTATTTAGTTACTAGCGATATTGGGAGAGTACTGTTGAGAGAATATTGTAGTGCACTAAAATATGCTGCAGATGGAGTTATTGCTGTTAGTGACAAAGCAGGTAGGGATTTTAATGAACATTTTACAAGATCATTAGGTGGAGATGGCAATGGTTCAACCTTACCAACAGATGTCATTCTAAATGGAATAAATGCTAACTTATACACCTTGCAAGATAAAGAATTTATAAGACAAAACCGAAGAAACATTGGGCTTAATCCAGATCTTGATAAAACTGTAGCCTATGTAGGACGTTTAGATAATATAAAAGGTGGTGATATCCTATTAGGTATCCTTGATTATTTGGAGCGTAGTCTAGATCAAAGAGATGCAAACACTGGAGTCGTAGTTGCAAGTCCAGATGTACTTGTAGCAAATAAACAATTAAAAAAGAGATTAGGGGAATTAATGAAATTTGAAAGATTAATAAGAGAAGGAAGACTACGATTAGTACTAGATATTTCTAAATTTGTTGGTGGAAATGCAACTTTTGCTCCAGATGTTGAACAGGCATTCTTAAAATACGGCGGTGAAGAATATAGAGAGCTTCAATCACATTCAATTTGGGGTGGTTTATTACCAACTCCAGTACAAGCTATATCTGATATTACTATCTGTCCAGTACGTTCAGATGGGCTTTCACTAACTGTTATTGAATCTATGCTAGCAGGATCGTATTTAATTGCTAGTAATGTGGGTGGGATACCCGAGGTTGTAACAGATCCTTCACTAGGTGTTCTTCTTCCACCTCCAGATACAAATATAAATACTACTATAGAACAATATATTGTGGCAATAAGAGATTTTAAAGGTAATGGAGTACAATCTAATCGTTTTGCATTAGATTCTCTATTAAGTGGTTTTTCAAATACACGAATGCTCCTTGATTTTGAAGCTGCAGTTAGTAGAGCTACAGAAAGAAGGCAATCATAAAGATGGTATTATGCAAGCTGTAAAACGTGAATTACATCCTAGAACATTTCGACCAGTTCTTAGAAGATTAGAAGATCATTTACTCGGAAGGTCACATCAAACATCTACACGTGGGCAAGCCTATTGGGGGGAGATAGGCACAGTTGCCGAAGACGTAATAAGAATAATTAATATAGGAAGACAAAGACATGGTCGTCCAAATATATCACAGGATGAGTTAAGAAGTGCAATTACACGTTCTTTCTCAGTTAGAGTAGATGACCCTCTTGTTCAAGAATTGACATTTGCCCTTGGAAATGTAAGAGAAATTAGATTAGGAGTGAATAAATTTAAAGATCTTAAACCTTTGAATGAAGGAATAAAAAAATAATTTGGTGTTTTTATGATATTAAATTATAATACTGTTAGAGCTAATAACCCAGGAAAATTAACTATCCCGTGTTTTAAAGTACTAGCCCCATTAGTAGCATTTATAGCCGTAGGTTGTACCTCACCAAAATTTAAGGACGAAAGCGGGATTTCCATTAAAGGATTAAGCATAGAACAGATAGAAGAAAAGCATAGGGAGATGGTTCAAAGAGAGTATAAACAAGACCCATTCAGAGTTCATGTCAAAAAAGAGGACCGCATTTGTGTAAGCTATTGTGATTCCAATCCAGAAGATGGAGACGTACCATTTAATTATAGTAGAAAGGCTATAGTTGTTGACTTATCAGATGGAGATCGTTACCATAAATATGCATATACTGCTGATGGTGAAAGAATATGGGAAGGCATTGGTAATGATCAAAAAAGATTCTTTGTAATGCGGGATACAAATGGTTTTCCAATAGCTGTAAAAGAGGTAAGAAAACAAGGTGACGGTTGGGTTAGCTGGGAGATAAACAGCGATAATGCACTAAGAATATGGAATGGCGCTGTTGTAGATCTTATGCATGTACCACTCAGTCGAGGTATGTAATTTTTTCATTCCTGCTAGTTATATTTGCCTCTATTTCTACATATTCCTGAAAATTAGCTGCCTTTATCTTTTTGATTAATAATTCTTCTACTTGGAATATACCTGCGCTATGTTCCATTTTCTTTTCTCCGTCTTTTAAGCGTACCTTTGTTATTGCTAACGCAGACAAACTATGAATATCTTTCTTACCTAAGCTATAAGGAACTCTCGCACGACCTTGTTCCATGTCGCACGCATCTGCAATAGGGATCAACTTCGCCTCTAATGTTGCAGGTGGCCAGTTTGGATTACCCATGTGGCATATTATTCCTTCCATTATTGTCGATTTTTTCCTTTCGTTCAAATCAGTTGGCTTACTATAATACCGATTAATGATTTCTCTTGATAGAATGGTACTAAATAACTCATGCTGACCACGCATAACTGAATTTCCAATATCATGCAAATATGCGGCTGCAATTACAACCTCTAGGGAATCTTCAAACTTTGCATATTTACACTCTTTTACCAGATTTGGAGCTACACCCTTTTCATTTAAAATTTGCAATGATTTAACTGCATTAAAAGTTGTAATATGCGAATGTGTAATCCCATGATCATTATAGCCTAAACGCTGGATAGTCGCTGCATTCGTTGCATCTAAGAAGGAATTAACCTGCTGGTCTTTTTTCAGGAAATCTAATAGTGATCGCGCATTTTTGTATGGTTTTAATCTCAAGTATAATGCTTCGGTGAGGTAATCAATTCTCATAGTTAGAAAACAGTATTAATATTTTTAAAGTTGCTGTAAATACTCCTCTTCTACCATATGCAACTTTCCTGGGATAATTATTACAAATGGCGGTTTGCCTAGTGGAGTAATTTTTAATTTTTCTATTTCATTGTAGATAATTTTCTCATTATTCTCGCCAATACGCGAAAGAATAATTATTTTTTTATTTTTTAAAATTGTGTCTTTGTTTGTTCGCTCAATTAACTCAAGCGCGGTTTTCGCATCCATTGGTTTTGGTTCAGTATCGAGCAAAACAAGCGTATGCGCTTCGCGAGCTAAATTCTCTTTAATTATTTCAAACCAAGAGGTAGGATTATAGTTTGGCCTTGGGTTTGGAATAGATGCAGTTTTACCGAATTTATATATTTGTAAGCCTGCCTTTCCAGCTGCTGCAGAATAAATCGAGGAATTATGAATAATTTTTGTTTCTATCCTAGCTTTTTCTGCATCAATGATAAGTGAAATATGCGTAGTAGCAATTAAAGGATCACCACTAACTAAAAGTGCAACATTCGAATTTTTCGCTTGTTCAATTAAAAATTTACTTTCAACCTGCGATCGCTCGAGCGAGATAATTTTTTTATTAATTAATTTTTCTAGCGTGCTTATATTTTCATTCTCTATTAAGTTCGTATAACTCTCAATATAAATTTCATCACATTTTTTCAATTCATCAATTGCACTAAGCGTAAGATCAAATGAAATTCCTGTGCCTATTAGAATTAACATAACTAACAATAATGCATAATAATATTTAAATTATAGGCGTACAATAATCTAGATAATGGGGTCTAGGTTAATAAAAGGAAGTGGGGCTAGTGGAAGCAAAACACCTCCTGCAAAAGCACTTGCTAATAGGGTTATTACTGAGCCGCCACAAGTAGAAAAAAGGAGTACTGGAACAAAAAGAATGATGCAAAGAACATTAAGAATAGGTGAAGCCTTAAGGCTAACGTTTGGAGAATTTACAATAATTTTGCGGCCACAAACCTGGCTTGAGCTAGAATGCAAATATATCGTTTTATTTAAACTATCTTTATCCGGTCCAAATACCAGAGGAGAAGGGATATTTGAACTAAAAAAAGACCATCAAGAGCTTATACCAGTAAAAGTAGTAAAAGAATGGGCTGGCGCAGAAGTATTCGGAGTTCCAATAAGTATTACGGATATAGAAAACTCAGGAACATTTAAGGTAAGGTTAGCAATACATCTAGGCCTTCATAAAATGTCAGAAGATAGATATAAGATTTTTGTTAGTGGTTAAGTTGAAGAAAAATGAGAATTAATCCGGAAGTATTTAGGGTCCATGCAACCTACTCACACACACTACGTGCCCAATCAGACTTCCCTTGCGGTACGTCTGTCCCAAGCATATAATACATGTAGCCAGGCAAGCGGTCCAAGCGTGCAACTTTATTGAGCTTTGCAAAATGTTACAAACCTCCTAATTTTCTTAGGAATTTTCTCGCACCATTCATCCTACATGGTTTACCCAACTTCCGGATAAGAAAAATTATCTTATCTGCTTCGTTCCCACAACGAAGGGAAGTATATTAGAAACGAAAGCTTTTAAAAGCTAGGTTTTAATCTCGAAAAAGAAAAATCACAAAAATTGAATATTTATAAAAAATTATTCTACTGTTCTCTCAGAAAGAAACTCAGCAGTAATCATTGCACGAGGTAGATGTTCTAGATGAGCTGGATTTACTAATGCCCTTCCCCCTATACGTAATCTCCAAATATGAAATTCTAAACCAAGACCTGCAAGGCCTGACGCATGTGTAGATCTAGAACTCGCGTCAACCAAAGATTCTCCGCCTCCTAGTAAACTAGCCGTAACTGCGCGATAAGTAAATGGTAGTTCAGCTAGTGCCTCTAGATATACATTTCTATCATCAACAGAACTACCTAATGGAGTTTCGTTTTGATTTGGTCTAAGTAAATGCAATAATCGCATATCCAGGTCGAGTTTTGGATGAGTCCCAGTAGGTAGAGTGACATATTCTGCATTATGGACTAATCTAAGCGTACCTGGATTTATTGGGTTAGTAGTTGCCTCAAGCATGGCCTGCAATAAACTAGAATCATATTGTAATCTTAAACCTACTTCTATGGGCATTTTACGATCAACAGTAGTACCTTGTAACTCTTCATTTGTGTTTACATCAGTACCAGTTGATTGTGTACCGCCCAATAACATAACAGAAAATACGCTTCCTGGTTTAAGGACAAATGATGGACCAACTAGTACTCCAACTGAGGTTAAATCAACATCTGTTTCATGATTATTTTTATCAAGTGCTAAGCGATATATTTTTACATAAGCCCCTAAGAGAAGCCCGAAGCGATCATCAAAAGATAATTTACCAACAATGTCTAAATTTCCAACGTGGCCCGCATTATTATTCTCTCCAATGCCATCAAAGCGCAAAATATCAGACTCTAGGCTAACTACGGGTCGATCTAATTCTTTTGGTTTTTCTGTTTTTGCAGTAAGTGAAACACCTTGGGTGGTGGTGCTATCTCCTGCTGAACCTTTCGAAGTTTCATTAGGTGGCGCATCTAGCCGTGCAGCAACTTCTGGCGGAGGAAGTGGGACTAAATCTGGCATTGGAATTTGTTCGCTAACATTGCTTACCTTTAAGAAACCCTTTGGCGTCAGAACAATAAATTTATGTGAACCTTCTAAAGCAGTAAATGAAATCTCAATTGGAACTCCTATGCCTAAACTTTTATCCAAATCAATATCTGTTGTTCTAAGAGTTGAGAGCTCGGTTTGGGCATCTTGATCAAAATTAGTTCCATCTAGTGAATATGAAATACGTATTGGGCCAGATGTTTTAAAAGAAACCTTGGGAATTATAGGATAATAAAAAACAGTGACTTCTGCAGGTCCATTAACATTTAATACACACTCTCTATTTATAGAATGAGCACAGAAATAGACCTCTTCTTTTTGTTTTCCATTTTTAAGAGTTACTTTTGTGCCTTCCAAAGAATGCGCGCCTATCTCTGCGCTTGGTGGTGGCTGAGCGCGCGCTTGATGTGCAAGCATTGGAGATGCTAATAGTGCTAAACCAGCAAATGCACAAGCAAAAAATCTTTTAACAGAACTAGTTAATTTATGCTCACTCTTTGATCTTCCATTAGTATTTTCAAACAACTTCTGCATGCAAAATCATTAATTAAAACAGTTTAAAAATCATGTTGTTGGTTATGTTATTTCGCTTTGCGAAACCTTCATTCAACCTTCATTCACTTCTAAGACATATTTTGCTGCTTTTTTTGATGGATACGAAGGACAGCTTAAACCAACACATGGTTCCATTTGGATGATTTCAACAATTTTTCCGTTTGAATCAAAAAATATTGCATCTAATGGAATTTTTGTATTAAGCATCCAAAAAGCGCGTTGCTTCTCATCTGGAAAAATAAACAGCATGCCTTCGTTTTCACCTAGCGAGCTACGAAACATTAAACCTAATGTACGCTTAAACGAATTATCTGCTATCTCAACTTGCAACTCGATTTTTTTACCGTTTTTATCCTCTAACACCAGCTTTCGCTTTTCGAATTTTAGTTGAGATAAAAACAAAAGTAGCAGTAGTAGAATGATTAAAGCACCAATTAGCAGGTAGTAACTCATAACCCACAACTCAAAACTATAATTTATACTTATTCTCTACAAACCTAA
>JAGVWJ010000022.1:15550-20532 GCA_018304385.1 Microcaldota archaeon | reverse complement strand
GCGCCATGAGCCATCAATTAGATATTTCTCCAAGCTCGCGCGATTATGCGCTACATCGTAAACCTGTTTCATACCTAGTTTTTCTGCATCTACTTTGAATATCTCGCTGAATACTTCTCGCAAACGATGAAGAATTGTTTGTCTGTTTGCAAAACTCATATTTACTCCGCATTTCATAGCTGAAAAATAATCCTGGCCTTCTGGTGAATTAAACGGAGCGCAAGCAAGTTCGCGATCTAATATTTTTATTTTATATTTCGATTCCATTACATTTAAGAAAACATTAAGATAATCAGTTGCAACTTGGTGACCAAAGCCTCTGCTGCCACAGTGAAACATGATGACTATCTGATCTTCAAATATTCCCCATTTTTTTGCTAGTTGTTTATCAATGATATTCTCTGGTCTAACATGCTGAATTTCTAAATAGTGATTTCCACTTCCTAGCGTACCAATCTGATCTTTTCCACGTTCAACTGCTTTGCTACTAACTTTCTTCTCATCTGCACCTTGAAAGCGTCCTCTCAATTCAGTCACTTCTAAATCTTCTTTCCAACCATAACCGTTTGCAACGCACCATTCTGCGCCTTCTTCAACTACTCTTCTGAATGTACTTGCGTCTAGTTTAACAAATCCTTTGCTGCCCACACCAGCCGGTACTCTTTGGAATAAACGATTAACTAGTTCGCGTAGTTTTGGTTGAACATCTTTGAAAGTTAGATTTGTGGTAATTAACCTCATACCACAATTAATATCAAATCCAATCCCACCAGGTGAAATTACCCCTTCATTTGCATCCATTGCTGCTACTCCGCCTATTGGAAAGCCATACCCGGATTTGTCTTTCTTTTGTTTTAGTTAAAAGAAATGTGACCATCGGGCATGCAATAGGCATAATTAACAATGCCTGGCAGTGTAGCAACATTTGTTATCTGATCATAAACCATCAAGTCCATTTGATTTAGAACTGCTTCGCTTGCATAAATTCTTGCCGGTACTTGCATTCCTTGCTTGAAATCTGTTCCGATTTCCCAGATGTAATCTGTTATTTTTTTGAATTCAGGTTTTTTGAAATCTCTTTGTTCGAATCCCATTGTTTTCACCTCCAATTAAGTAGTAATAATCCAATTCTAATCTTATTATTAGAAGAAGAGTATTATATATCATTAGGGCTTACTTTTTTAAACATTATACGCTTTCTAAATTCATGAGATTGTTCGTTTTATTTGCAATCATTATCTTATTATTCGGTTGTGCTTCCACAGGCACTAGTAGCAAAAATGAAACTAAAAACATTATCCAAGAGCGCCCTTCTTTAGGAAAAGCGCCAGATTTTGAGTTGGAAGATCTAAATGGGAAAATAGTTAAGCTTTCTGATTTCCGAGGTCAAAAAGTAATTGTAAACTTTTTCGCAACATGGTGCCCCCCATGCAAAGAAGAAATGCCATTGTTTGAAAGAGTGCATAAGGAAAATCCAGAGATTGTATTTGTAGCAATAAATCTACAAGAGGATGCTGAAACAGTTCGAAATTTCATAAAAGGAATGAACATTACTTATATAATTCTACTTGATCCAGAATCAAAAGCAAAGCGCGATTATAAATTAATTACTCAGCCGCAAACATATTTTATAGATGATGCTGGAAATCTGGTTGATAAAAAAGTTGGTGTTTATACAGAAGAAGAGTTTATAGATAAATTTGAAGCATTTAGAATTAAAAATATTGCAGCAGTTGGAACAAAAGAACCCAAGGAAGATGAGATAAAAGAAAAAGACGGAGTAAAGTATATAGTTGATCCAGACACAATAACAACAGTCTTGAATAAAGACGCTATTCCAAGTTTAACAAATCCAAATTTTGAAACTATCAGCGAAGCTGATGGGTGGTTAAACACTGATGATGTAGGTGTTGGAGTTTCTCGAAATGGTGTTACTAGGTTTTATCCATTCAGAATAATGTCAAGGCACGAAATAGTTAATGATTTCTTTGGGAATGAACCAGTAATTGTTACTTATTGTCCGCTTTGCCGAACTGCGATAGTATTTAATAGCCAAGTTGACGGGCAGGTTTTGGAATTTGGCGTAAGCGGTAAGTTATACAATAGTGAAGTAGTGATGTATGATAGAAAAACCAATTCTTATTGGTTGCAAACACCAGGTAAGGCAGTTGTTGGCGAGCTAACAGGCAAAATAATGAAACGTTTGCCAAGTGATGTTTCTACGTATGGTGATTGGAAAGCGAGTTACCCAAATACGCAAGTTTTATCCAAAAATACTGGGCACTACTCAATATATCGTGGAGACCCTTATGCAGGTTATGAAAGTAGTAGTTCTGTATGGTATCCTGTTCAAGCTGAAAACGATGTACTTGGTAGTAAAGAGTTAGTTTTAGGGATAAGATTAGATGGAAAAGCAAAGGCATATGTTGTTAAGAAAATAAAAGAAGAAAAATTAGTTAATGATAATGTTGGTGGCAAGGCAGTTTTAGTTTTATATGATTCTAATCTAAAATCTGGCAAAATATTTTCGCGTGAGCTTGATGATAAAACGCTAGAATTTAAAGTTGAGAATGAAAAAATAACGGATTCAAATGGCAATGTGATTAATTATAATGGAGAGGTTATAGAAGGCCCAGATAAAGGAAAGCACTTAGAAAATCTTGCAGGTATTGAGCATTTCTGGTTTTCCTGGTATGCGTTTTATCCTGATACTGAGCTTTATAAATAATAATCACGATATAAATTTATGTTCGAATTCTTATTTGCTGCATTAGCATTAGGTATTAAGCATAGCTTTGATGCTGATCATTTAGTTGGAGTGTCAAACATACTAACTAAATCCCGCTCACTACTACAAACAATAAAAATGTCTTTTAGCTGGGCGATTGGCCATATGTTAACCGCAATCTTGATTACGATCTTGCTTTTTACATTTCGGGATTCAATCCTTCCATTTGTTTTGGATAAATTCGAATTATTAGTTGCAATTATGTTGATCGCGTTAGGCGCAATCAGTTTATATCAGGCTAGATTTTTTCATGCACATAAACATAAACACGGGAATAGTGCACATGAGCATGTACACATTCATTTAAAAAATAATGAAAGCGATCACGTGCATAAACATATGTTTGGTGTTGGTATTGTGCACGGATTAGCGAGCAATGATGAGTTGCTACTGTTGCTTACAATATCACTTGGCTTATCTAGTTTATTTGATATGGTCTTAGGCGTTGCAATATTCTCGTTCGGAGTTGTTATTGGAATGGTTGCCTTTGGTCTTTTTATTACTTATCCAATTTTGAAAATTAGAAGTGAGACTCTTGTTAGAATTGTTAATGGAACGGTTGGGGTAGGTAGTGTGGTTTATGGTGCGATGATGCTCACTGCTTAAGGCCCATTGCTTAGATTTATGGTTCCAGCACAACCTTCATTCCTTCTCCGCGCTCGAGAATTTCAAATCCTCTTTCTATTTCGCTCAGCTTTAAGCGATGTGTAACTAATTTTTCCAATTTGACCTTGCCGCTGCGCAAGAATGAAGCAGCCTTGTACCAAGTATCAAACATTCTTCTGCCGTTTATTCCAGTTAATCTAATATTTCCAAATACTACCTTATTCATATCAAGCAAAAATGGATTTGAAAAAACTCCAAGTATAGATGCTCTTCCACCAGCACGAAGCGTTGCAATGCCATCAGTAATTGCGCTCGCGCTGCCAGAAATCTCAAGGAATACATCCACACCCATTCCATCAGTTTCTTCTAAAATTTCTTTTTGTACATTTACATTTGTATCGCGCGCTTTAACCAAAACATCAGCACCAAAATCCTTTGCAAATTTTAATCGAAAATCATTAGGATCAACTGCAATTATTTTTTCTGCACCAGCTTCTTTACAAAGCGCAACAGCACATATGCCTATTGGCCCCATGCCAAATACAGAAACTGTTTTTCCAGCAATCTCGCCATCAAAAACAGTGTGTACGGCATTGCCTAGTGGTTCTTGCGCAGTGGCAACCCAGTGCGGAAGCGACTTATCATTTTTCCATGCATTTCGATATGGTAATGTTAAATACTCTGCGAATGTTCCATTTGTATCTACACCTAATATTTTTACATTCTCGCAAATATGTTCGTTTCCAGTTTTACATTGAAAGCAATAACCGCAAGAAATATGTGTTTCAGCGCTGACATGATCACCAATTTCAAGTCCTTTACCTTGAGCATGCGTGCCTATTTCAGCAATTTCACCAGCTACTTCATGACCAAATATATAAGGAACATTTTTTCCAATGCGCTTTTGCGCCCAGGCATCCCATAAATAAATATGTCTGTCAGTTCCGCAGATAGATGTTGCTTTCACTTTTATTAGCACTTCATCATCTTTTATTTTAGGAATTGGTGCATCCTTTAACTCTAGCCCCGCTGCCTGCTTTGTTTTCCATACTGCTAGCATGTTATCTGAACTCATAATAAATCACCTTAAGAAGTATAATCAAACTAAAAGCTAATCATTAAAAAGGTTTTCGACACGTAATTCGGCGGGAAGCGAATATATTTTCGTGCCAGTTGGTTTTTAAATTTTGATAATCTAATTGTAATGAAACGAGGTGCTTTTTATGAACAATAATTTAGAGCGAGAGTTAGCAGAAGAATTGGCGCAGTTAGAATCCCAAAATTTATTATGGAATCCGAAAACGCTCGAAGGTCCTAGCCAAGCACGCACGAAAGTTGCAGGCAAGGAGGTTGTTGTCCTTTGTTCCAATAATTACCTAGGATTAGCTAACCATCGCGCATTGCGCAAGGCTGCAATTGCAGCAATAAAACAGTATGGTGCAGGTAGTGGCAGCGTTAGACCAATTGCAGGAACAATGGACCTGCATTTAAAGTTAGAAGAAACTATTGCTAAATTTAAGCATACAGATGATGCGTTATATTATAATAGTGGATTTACTGCTAATAGTGGCGCTTTACCGCAGCTATG